>CAMJLI010000001.1 GCA_946406585.1 uncultured Prevotellaceae bacterium
GTCTCAATCCTGACGAATGGTATCATGAGAAACTTTTGGTGGTTGACTATGTGCTGCCGTTGGATTACAGTCTCACAGAACAAATAGACCGCGACAACAAAAGTGGTTATTGCTTGCGTGGAACCGTGTTCACACCTGATGACAGGTATTTGCTTGTGGGATGCATGGGGGATAATGGCGGGATTGCCATTATCGACATGGAAACACAAAGATACCTTGGCAGGGTGCTTGGCATGATGCCCAACGTGAGGCATCTTGTCATACGAGATGGATACCTCTACCTCAGCATAAACAAGGCTGGATATGTGCAGCGCATCAAGTTTGACACGTTTATGAAGGCAGCCACCAAGATTGATGGCAAGACCACCACGTTGAAAGGGTGGGAGAGTTGCAAGGTTGGTGATGGGGCACGTACCATCGAATTGTCTCCAAGTGGGCATTTCGTCTTTGCAGCATGCAACCTTGCAAGCAGACTTGACGTGGTGGACACAAGAACGATGAAAAAGGTGGCTTCGATTGATGTTGACTCATATCCTGTAGGTCTTGACATATCCAACGATGGCCGATTTGTCATTGTCACCTCGCAGGGGAGGGGAAACTCTGGCACCAGTGGAAATGCTGTCAACATCTATGAGGTGGAATATGCTGAACCAGAGCCGGTGCTCGAACATACTGATGGAGCGGCGGTGCTTGAATTGCTCAATGAAGGTGACGATGGCCAAAAGCCAATGGCTTCTGTGGATGAAAAAGAAGAAAACGTCGGCAAATCGCTTATGCAAAATGCCGACGGATTCATGAATTATGTTTGGCTGGGAGGTGGAGCGGCCGTTGTGGTTTTGGCTCTCTTGGCTCATGCCCTCTTGGCTCGTAAGAAAATGGACAAATCTTGATAAATTAATATCTACCTCCTTTCTTTAGAAGTTTACACCAATGTTGAGGAAAAAGGCACCATTATGGGTGTCGTCGAAGGCATTGTCGCCTATGTTGGTCAGGCCAAAGTCATATCCCAATTCTGCATACAGCATTTCATAGGCCAAGCCACAACCTACACGCAGACCTCCATCAAAACGTTTGAAATTGGCTCCGTAGCGGTCGTCGAACGAACTGAATGCTTCTCGGGTGCCATAATCTTTCACCTTGCCGCCTACCCCACAGGATAAGTAGCCTCCGACAAATGGCTCTACCGCCATTGCGGGTTGTACGTATGCTGAGTATTTCAACAGAAGGGGCACTTCAAGGTAGTTCAGGCCAATTGAGAATTTGTCGCCATTGAGATTGCCCTTGCCTCCTTTTTCTGAATATTCAAGACCGGTTTCGAAAAACAATGGTGCCTGTGGTGCAAGTTGCACACCTAATACGACCCCTGCGTTGAGGCCGGTCTTGCTGGTCGTGCCATTGAGTTCGGGTGCATCGGAACTGATGTGGGAGGCTGATAGGCCGAATCGGAATCCATAATACATGTTTGGAGCATAAGTGCTATGGCGGGTGATGGTGCCATGTCCTCTCCGTGGGGCGGGTGGTATGTAGCCGCTGCGGCTTCGTGGTTGTCCGTTGATGCTTCCTGCTGTCATCAGGCAGAGCAGTGTAGCGATGAGTGTTATTCTACTTTTCATATGCATGTGTTGTTGGTTGTTCTCGATGCAAAGGTATGGTTTTGCAACCAACACACATAAGGACTAACCCTATTATGGGAAAGGTGTTTCCCTAATTGTAATAGGGATTTGGCTAAGGACTATATCCCTATTTCTGCCGAACCAAAGCAGCAATGGTGGTCTTTGTCATATACAACACAGAATTGCCCGGGTGCCACCCCTTGAATGAGATTTGTGGAATGTACCACATACTCTCCAGGGCCTGTTTGCTCCATTCTTGCTGTGTGGAACTCTGGGGTGTGGCGTATTTTGAATGTCACATCTATCATTTCCACTTCCTCTGTCAGGAAATGAAAATGGTGTATCTTGAAAACATCGCTGTAGGTTGAGCGTGGTTCATATCCTTTGCTCACGTAGAGGATGTTGTTCTCCATGTCCTTGCGAACAACATACCAAGGACCACCACCGAAACCCAATCCATGACGCTGGCCGATGGTGTGAAACCACAATCCACGATGCTGGCCTATGCATTTGCCCGTTTCCATGTCAATCACGCTGCCGGGATTCTCTCCAAGATAGCGGCGGATATAGTCATTGTAGTTGATTTTTCCTAAAAAGCAAATGCCTTGAGAGTCTTTGCGATGGGCATTCACAAGATGTTCCCGTTCTGCTATTTTCCGCACTTCGTCTTTCATGTAGTGCCCGATGGGGAAAAGCGCCTTGCGAAGTTGCCAGCATTCTATTTGTGCCAGAAAGTCGGTCTGGTCTTTTACGGGGTCAGGACTGGTGGTAAGCCATTTTTTTCCATTGATGATCTCTGTTTGTGCATAATGGCCTGTTGCTATTAAGTCGTAGTCGTGGCCCACTTTTTCGTCGAAAGCTCCAAATTTGATAAGGCGGTTGCACATCACGTCGGGGTTGGGCGTCAAGCCGGCTTTTACCTTGTCCATCGTGTAGCGTGTCACCTTGTCCCAATAGTCGTGATGGCAATCCACAACTTGCAGTTTGCAACCATAGCGTGATGACAGGGCAGAGGCCATTTCCATATCCTCTTCAGAAGAGCAGTCCCATTCCTCGTCTTCGTCAGGACCTATCTTTATGTAGAAACAGTCTGGATGAAGGCCTTGGGAACACAGTTCATGAAGTACGACGGCACTGTCCACTCCTCCTGAGAGCAGCAAAGCTATTTTTTTGTCTTTGAGCATTTCTGTCATGGAAAAATCGTGATGTGTTAGTTGCTTTTCTTGTAGTTGACAAGACTGATGGTGTCGTTTTCTTCCAGGAAAACCTCCAAATTGTCTTTTTTCACTGTCTTTTCAAAGGTCACTCTGGCCTCTCTATTGGCACTTGTGGCTTTTGTATAGCTTTCAGCACTATATTCACACACGAATTTGTAGGCCTCTATGTCGCTGGATATCTTGGGAAGAGGTCGTTTTGCCGTAGCTGTCACGTTCATTCTGAAAGTTGTGTGGTGAGTGCCATCTACTTTGTCTTTTTTGTTCCACGATTCTGATTCCACAACTTCTGTCTTTTCCTCGCCAGACACCGTCACGTATGTGGCCTTGATGTTATAGAATCGCAGCAGGTCTGCACTAAGCGCCAATTTGTAATTGATGCTGGTGTAGTCAGGACGTTCCATCACTCCATCATCGTCATCTCCACAACTTGCAAGAAACAATCCCGACATGGCGAGAATCAATAGGCTAATGAGTGTAAGTGTTGGTGTTTTTTTCATTTCTCCTCGAATGTTGTGGGTTGTTGTCTTGCTGCCGCCATCAATTCATGCCAATGGTCGCGGAAGTCTGTCATGCGATTGAAAATCAAGCTGGACCCTTGTTCTGTCAGTTTGCTGTTAGGCAGCGGACCAGTATTCACAGCCACTGTGAAAATACGTGCTGCTACAGCTGCTTTAACACCAAGTGGGGCGTTCTCCACCACGATTGCCTCCCAAGGCTCCACACCGCATTTTTTAAGTCCTTGCACGTAGGGGTCGGGTGCAGGCTTGCCAATCTTCACGTCGGAACTAGTCACCATGAGTTCTTTGTGAAGCAGACCGGGGAAGTCTTTTTCCAAACGGCTGAGCAAGCTCTTTTGCCCGCTACCTGTCACAACACCTATGGCAAGGCCGTCAGAGTGGATGAGGTGCATTAGCTCTTCCACGCCTTCCATCTTGCGTGTAGGACCCAGTGACGCGAAAATCTCAGATTTCCTGTCGTAATATTTCTGGGCCTGTTTCTCATCAAGCTTTATGCCTTTTTGCTTCTCGAACATCCTGCCGATGGTTTCCACTCCGCGCATGCCTTCGTATTCATATGCCTCGTCGACAGACATCTGGATGCCAGCCTCTGCCATCGACTCAGTCCATGCTATGGCATGATGTGGCATGGAGTCGTAAATTACGCCATCCATGTCGAAAAGAACGGCTTTGGGAGTGAAACTCCCGAAGCCGTGTCTTGTCATGTATTCACTTATTGATGTGATGATGCTTGTCATTTCTTTAGTGAATGAATTAAGCCAATCTTTCCTTGATGGCCTTGCTCTCAGCCTCATACCCAGGCTTGTCAAGCAGTGCAAACATGTTCTTTTTGTATGCTTCCACGCCTGGCTGGTTGAATGGGTTCACGCCAAGTACATTGCCGCTAATGCCACATGCTATTTCAAAGAAATAGATTAGCTGGCCGATGTAATATTCATTAAGCACTGGCACTGATATGCGAATGTTGGGCACTCCGCCGTCTACATGTGCCAGGCGCGTGCCTAATTCAGCCATCTTGTTCACCTCGTCAACTCGCTTGCCAGCAAGGAAGTTCAGGCCGTCAAGATTCTCTTCGTCCTCGGGGAAGAGGAGGTTGCGGTTTGGCTGTTCCACGCTGATGACTGTCTCGAAGATGGAACGCTCGCCATCTTGTATCCATTGGCCCATTGAGTGGAGGTCGGTGGTGAAATCACATGAAGCAGGGAATATTCCCTTCTTGTCCTTGCCTTCGCTCTCGCCGAATAGTTGTTTCCACCATTCGCTTATGAAATGAAGCTTGGGCTGGTAATTCACCATGATTTCTATTTTTTTGCCACTGGCATAGAGACCGTTGCGCACTGCGGCGTATTGTGCTGCCGGATTGCTCTCGAAAGGAACATCCTTGCCACAAGCCGACTCCATGTCGGCAGCACCCTTCACCAACTGGCGGATGTCGAAACCGGCACAGGCAATGGGAAGAAGGCCCACGGGGGTCAGGACGGAGAATCTGCCACCCACATTGTCGGGGATGATGAAGCTGGTGTATCCCTCTTTGTCGGCACAGGTGCGTGCTGCACCACGCTTGGCATCGGTCACTGCCACTATCACTTTCTTTGCCTCTTCTTTGCCACGTTGGGCCTCGCATTGCTTTTTAAGCAAACGGAATGTAAGGGCTGTCTCGGTGGTGGTGCCGGATTTTGATATGTTGATAACACCGAATTTCTTGTCTTTCAGGTATTCTGTCAGTTCTGAGAGGTAGTCTTCGCCAATGTTGTTGCCTGCAAAGAGGATGACGGGGTTCTTCTTGTCGTTGATAAGCCAAGCAAAGGTGTTGCCAAGTGCTTCAATCACGGCACGGGCGCCTAGATAGCTGCCGCCTATGCCTGCCACCACTATTGCCTCACAGTTGGAGCGCAACACTTCTGCACATGCCTGTATCTCATCAAGAAACTCAGGGGTTATGGATGATGGCAGGTGAAGCCACCCCAAGAAGTCGTTGCCAGGGCATGTGCCGCCTTCCAATGCTTCTTGTGCTGATTTTACTTGTGGCTCAAAAGCCTTTACTGCGCCTTCATTTAGGAATTGGGCTGCTTTTGTAATGTCTAAACTGATGTTCTTCATTGTGTTTTTTTGATAAGGGTTGTTAGTTCTTTAGGATTCATCTGAAACTGTCGGTGAGCAGTTTTATCTCTATTTGCGGGCTGATGCGCTCGTATAGGATGTTGTAAACTGCATCGAGAATGGGCATGTTGACATGAAGATGACGGTTTATCTCTTTCATGCATTTGGTGCCAAAAAAGCCTTCGGCTATCATTTCCATTTCTATCTGCGCACTCTTCACGCTATATCCTTTGCCTATCATTGTGCCGAAGACACGATTGCGTGAAAAGTTGGAATAGCCGGTTACAAGAAGGTCGCCCAAATAGACAGAGTCATAAATGTTGCGGTCGGGCTGGGGGCTGATGACAGTGAGAAATCTCGACATCTCTTGTACGGCATTCGACATCAACACTGCTTGGAAGTTGTCGCCATATTTCAGGCCGCTGCAGATGCCGGCAGCTATTGCATACACGTTTTTCAGCACCGAGGAATACTCTATGCCTATCACATCGCTGCTTGTCTTGGTCTTGATGTAATTGCTCGACAAGACAGAAGTAAAAGCTTGGGCTTTTTCCATGTCTGCGCAGCCCACTGTGAGATATGACAGGCGCTCAAGAGCCACCTCCTCTGCATGGGAGGGGCCGCCGATGCAAGCGAGGTTTTCGAAAGGCACGTCATAGACATGATGGAAATATTCGGAACAGACCAAGTTTTCATCGGGTACTATGCCCTTGATGGCAGTCACGATAAATTTGCCTCTGATACGTGTCTTGAGCTTCTTCAGATGGTTTTTGAGGTATGGGGATGGTGTTACAAACACTAATGTGTCGTATAGGTCCACCACTTTGTTTATGTCGCTGGAGAAGAATATCTCTTCAGTGTTGAAGTGTACACTTGTAAGATACGCAGGATTGTGACCCATGCGTAGAAAGTCTGCAATGCGGTCGTCTCGACGCATATACCATCCTATGTGGTGGGTGTGGCCCACCACAATCTTGGCAATGGCAGTGGCCCAACTGCCTCCGCCAATGATGGCTATCTTACCGCAATCGTGCATGAATTATGCCTTGTTTTGGGCTGATTCTATCCACTTGGCAAATTCGTCTACCTTGGGATTCTCATAACCCAACTTGTATTTCTTGTTTACACCGCAGACATCCATCTGCAACTTTTGGGGATTCACATCTTTGATGTCGCTGGTCAGATAGTACCCGCATTTGTTGAATACCGGCACCCAGCATTCTGGCACTCCCAAGGAAGCCCATTCGGCAACACTGCTGCGGGGGGCTTTCTTCTCAGGCCTCATCTGGGGGAAGAACAGCACTTCCTGAATGTAGGTCTTGCCCGTCATGAGCATCACAAGGCGGTCGATGCCTATGCCGATGCCGCTTGTGGGAGGCATGCCATATTGCAGGGCACGGAGAAAGTCTTGGTCGATAATCATTGCCTCGTCATCACCCTTGTCGGCCAGGCGCATCTGTTCCTTGAAACGCTCTTCCTGGTCTATCGGGTCATTGAGCTCCGAGTATGCATTAGCCAGCTCCTTGCCATTTACCATAAGTTCGAAACGCTCTGTCAGACCGGGCTTTGAACGGTGCATCTTGGTCAATGGAGACATTTCTACAGGATAGTCTGTGATGAATGTGGGCTGGATGAAGCTTCCTTCGCAGGTCTCGCCGAATATCTCGTCTATCAGCTTGCCTTTGCCCATTGTCTCGTCTACTTCTATGCCAAGAGCCTTGGCAATCTCGCGTATTTCGTCCTCAGTCTTGCCGTCAAGGTCATAGCCTGTTTTCTCTTTGATGGCGTCAAGAATGGGAAGACGGCGGTAGGGAGCCTTGAAGCTTACCATCTGTCCATCTATTTCGCGTTCTGCCTTGCCATTGACGGCTATGCAGATGGTTTCGAGAAGCTTTTCTGTGAAAGACATCATCCAATTGTAGTCCTTGTACTGGACATAAAGTTCCATGCAGGTGAATTCCGGGTTGTGGTTGCGGTCCATTCCCTCGTTGCGGAAGTTCTTGCCAATCTCATAGACTCCCTCGAAGCCTCCCACAATGAGGCGCTTGAGGTAAAGCTCGGTGGCTATTCGCATGTACATGTCTTGATCCAAGGCATTGAAATGTGTGATGAATGGACGTGCGCTGGCACCACCGGCAATCATCTGGAGGGTTGGTGTTTCCACTTCTGTATAGCCCGCTTCATCAAGCACCTTGCGCATGGTGCGTATCACGGTGGCTCGCTGGAGGAATGTATCTTTCACTCCTTCATTCACCACCAAGTCCACATAGCGCTGGCGGTAGCGCAGTTCTGGGTCTTCAAATTTGTCATAGGCTACGCCATCCTTGTATTTAACTATAGGAAGGGGCTTCAGACTCTTGGATAATAGTTTCAGTTCCTTGGCGTGAACGCTTATCTCGCCTGTCTGAGTGCGGAAAACAAAACCACGAATGCCTATGAAATCTCCTATGTCGAGAAGTTTCTTGAATACTGTATTATATAAGGTCTTGTCCTCTTCGGGGCAAATGTCGTCGCGTGTGACGTAAACTTGAATGCGGCCTTTCGAGTCTTGCAATTCCACAAAACTGGCTTTGCCCATCACCCTACGGCTCATCATTCTACCTGCTATCACCACTTCCCGAGGCTCGTCTTCGTCTTTGAATTCTGACCTGATGTCGGTGGAGAACGCATTGGTGGGGTATTCGGCTGCAGGATATGGGTCGATTCCCAATTGCCGCAATTCCTCCAAACTGTTGCGTCTTCCTATTTCTTGCTCGCTTAGTTCTAAAATGTTCATCTTTTGTCTCGTTTCTCTTAAACGGTGCAAATTTACTAATTTTTTGTGATGTTGCATCACCATATTGGAAATTAATTAGTAATTTTGCCCTATATTAAGATGTAGGAAATGAATGTAGATAAAATAAGAGACATCATAGAAAGTCAGCCAAACTTGTCGACGGCTTTGGGCATGAAGTTTATCTCAACACCAGATGATGACTTGTGCATGGCTACCATGAAGGTGGATGAACGCAACAGACAGCCGTTCGGATTTCTCAGCGGGGGCGCATCACTGGCTTTGGCAGAGAATCTGGCTGGAGTTGGGTCGACGGCTCTTTGCCCCGGCAAAATATGTGTTGGCATAAGTGTGAGTGGGAGCCATGTGAAAGCCGTTGTAGAAGGAGATACTGTTACTGCGCTTGCACATCTCGTGCAGAAAGGTAGGAAATTGCATGTTTGGAATGTGGAAGTCAACAATTCTGCTGGAGAGCTGATTTCCACTGTCACTGTGACCAATTATATTATCTCTCCCAAATCCCAACACTGATAACATGCCTGCTTTTGCCATTTATAGAAAACCTTATGAGAGTGAATGCCATTTGGCCATTCAAAAGGAAGGACAACCAGAGGAATTGCCTTCTGTATCGGCCCTAAGTGGAAAGAAAGGATTTGTCATGGCTCCTTTTGCCTTGGACATGCAACACCCTGTGTTGCTGTTGCATCCTGATTTTAGTATGACAGTCTTGCCGGATGATTTGTTGAGGCAGTATGGGAGTGGGGATGACAATTTCGTGAGAATGATTGATGAAATCCTTAATCAACCTCAACAGAAGGAGCCTGAAAAACATTGTACGCATTTCCATTATGCCGTGGACTTTGCCAATTTCCATTCACATATCCTGGAGGGTGATTTCTCAAAGATTGTGTTGGCACGATGCTGCGTTGAGCAGAACAAGCACCATTTGAGTCCTTTGCATTTGTTTGCAAAGGCTTGCAAGATGTATCCTCGCTTGTTCGTGGCTTTGGTCTCGGCTTATAAATGTGGCACTTGGCTTATGGCAACTCCTGAAGTGCTTTTGGAAGGGGATGGCCGACAATGGTCTACCATGTCTTTGGCAGGGACGATGCCCCTTAGTGGAGAGCAAATGGATTTCGACGAACCACCTTCACCTCATCGGCATGTGGAGCATGAGGGCATCAGGTGGAGTATAAAAAACATACAGGAACAGAGATTCGTATCAACATATATCACTGAGGCATTGGAGCAAGTGGCTTCTGACATTGAAGAAAAGGGGCCATACACCATGAGGGCCGGCAATTTGGTGCATTTGAGGAGTGACTTCCATTTCACCATTAGCAATAGGGACCAATTGGGCGAACTCATAAACATTCTTTATCCTACTCCTGCGGTTTGTGGACTGCCAAAGGATATGGCAAGGGATTTCATCGTAAGCAACGAGTTCGCTCCAAGATGCTATTATAGCGGATTCTTGGGAAGTCTGAACCCAGATGCTGAAACTCATTTGTATGTCTCGCTAAGATGCATGCGTATTGACAAGGACACGTGCAGCTTGTATGCTGGCGGTGGCTTGTTGGCTGATAGCGACATGGAGACGGAATGGAGGGAGACAGAAATGAAAATGGATACCATGAGGAATTTGCTTGCATGATTGTCCTGACCTTCGACAAGATTGTTTAGATACCTTTTTGTATTAACCTTTAGAATATGCCATATGTTTTCCGACATTTCAAATGTCAACATTGTTACATCATTGTTGGTTGCTCATAATGTTCGGCATGTCGTGGTCTGCCCTGGTAGCCGGAATGCCCCATTGGTGCACAACTTTCATGTAAATGAAAATATCGAGTGCTATCCACTTACCGACGAGCGAAGTGCTGGCTTTTTTGCCCTTGGCATGTCACAAGCATTGGATGAACCGGTTGCAGTATGTGTCACCTCTGGCTCGGCGGTCTTGAACCTGGCTCCTGCCATTGCGGAAGCTGCTTATCAACATGTCATGATCGTGGTTGTTTCGGCTGACAGGCCTATGCAGTGGATTGGGCAGTTGGATGGACAGACTTTGCCTCAGACAGATGTCTTTGGAGGATTGGTGAACAAGGCGGTTTCATTGCCGTCAGCAATAAGTAATGATGAGCAGAGATGGTTGTGCAACAGGCTTGTAAATGAAGCTTTGCTGGCTACTGCTTTCCCGAAACAAGGTCCGGTGCATATTAATGTACCCATCGAGGAACCTCTCTTCAGGTTTTCTGTGACGCATTTGCCAAATGAGAGGATGATCAGACGTATGGTTGAATATGATGGCATTTGCATGTCCATGGTGGCAAGATGGCTTCTTGAGGCTTCGCGACCCATGGTCGTCATGGGGCAAATTGCAGGTGGCACACATGACTATTCTGATGCTTTGTGCAGGAAGGGCATCGACTTGATGGCCTCAATGGGGGTGGTGATTGCAGAGAAGTTGTGCCGCTTGCCCATCCCATTGTCCTTGGTTGATGAGGCTTTGACGCTTATAGGTGATGATGATGGCTATGTGCCCGATGTGATTGTGTTCTTTGGTGGCAACTTGGTCAGCAAAAAGCTTAAGGCTTTTATGCGAAAGGCGGTTAAAGCCAAGATGGTTATGGTAAACATGGATGGTGATGTGAATGATGTGTCGATGCATGCTACCGATGTGGTTGTGGGCAAGCCCGCCAATATGTTTAGGGCTTTGGCTATGATGCATGAAACAAGGACTGACCATGAGAATGGAGAAGCTATTCTTGTTCCAGAGGAAGAGCAGCGAACTTTTCATGAAAGGTGGAAACAAGTACTCGACTTCGTGGAAAATTTTGCAGATGAATATGTTCCACAATTCTCACAGATGGCGGCAGTGAAGTATTTTGAGCAGCAGTTGGAGGATATGGAATATGACTTTCATGTGCATTATGCCAATAGCATGGCTATCAGGCTGGCCAACATATATGCAGGGCATTACGTCATGTGCAATAGGGGAGTGAATGGGATTGAAGGGTCCCTGTCTACGGCGGCAGGATTCTCAGTAGCTGCTGATGGAATGACTTTTTGCGTTATTGGTGACTTGAGCTTTTTCTACGACCAAAATGCTTTGTGGAATGCCTGCTTGAACGGGAAATTTAGAATAGTGCTTCTCAATAATGGAGGAGGAGCCATATTCAAATTGCTGAATGGGCTGGAAGGTAGTGTGGCAAGGGATGAATTGGTGGCTGGAGCTCATAAAGTGGAGGCAAGAGGCATATGCGAGCAAAATGATGTGGGATATATCAGGGCTACGAATATGAAGGAATTGGAAATCGGCATGGTGACACTCGTCACAGAACAAACCAGCCGCCCCATGCTCTTGGAAATTGTAACAGATGCAGAGACGGATGCTTCTACAATAAAGAACTTTATAAATAAATTGAAGGAATTATGGCAAAAAGAGAATGGAAGAAAATAAGGGATTTCAAGGATCTCTTGTTCGAGGAATATAATGGAATAGCAAAAATAACAATCAACCGGCCAAGATACCGCAATGCGTTTACTCCAAGGACTACGTTGGAACTGTCCCAGGCTTTTGCTTATTGCAGGGAGGCACAGGATATTTCTGTTGTGCTGCTCACGGGTGCTGGAGACAAGGCTTTCTGCTCGGGAGGAGACATGAATGTCAAGGGACGTGGTGGCTATGTGGACGAGGAAGGGGTGCCAAGGCTCAGCGTGCTTGATGTTCAAATGCAAATCAGACGATTGCCCAAACCTGTGATAGCCATGGTTAATGGATATGCCATCGGTGGCGGTCATGTCTTGCATCTGGTGTGCGACCTCACCATAGCAAGTGATAATGCAATCTTTGGACAGACTGGACCTAAAGTCGGGTCTTTCGACGCTGGCTTCGGAGCTTCATATTTGGCCAGGATAGTAGGGCAGAAGAAGGCACGGGAAATTTGGTTCTTGTGTAGGCAATACACTGCCAAGGAGGCTGAGAGCATGGGTATGGTGAACAAGGTGGTGCCCCTGGAGAAATTGGAAGATGAATGTGTGGAGTGGGCTGAAACAATGATGGAACGTAGTCCGCTCGCCTTGAGAATGATAAAGGCCGGACTAAATGCCGAATTGGACGGACAGGCTGGCATTCAGCAACTGGCAGGGGATTGCACCATGTTGTACTATTTCCTCGATGAGGCTCAAGAAGGAGGAAAGGCTTTTCTTGAAAAACGAAAGCCTGACTTCAAGAAATACCCCAAAATGCCATGACGTCTTTTTGTAGGTGTTCATAATTAATTGTGTCTTATGAATAAATTGGAATTGACAGTTGCTGAGAGAGTCTTCCATTTCAAACAGCCGGCAGGAACTTCAAGGGGGGTATATCTCACAAGACGGTCTTGGATGGTGGAAGCCAGATGTCCTGACATGCCGCAAAGGGTGGGGATTGGCGAATGTGCTCCCTTGCCCATGTTGAGTTGTGATGACTTGGAAGATTATGAGAGCATCCTGAAAAATATATGTAGGCATGTGGAGGAAGAGGGATGCCTGGATGACAATTTGCTCTTGCCATATCCTTCAATGCGGTTTGGAATAGAAATGGCTCTTATGAGATTGGAAGCTAGTGGTGATGTCATTTTCGACACTCCTTTTTCTAGGGGAGAGATGGGCATTCCTATCAATGGCCTTGTCTGGATGGGAGCTTACGATGAGATGCTGAAGAGGATGGAAGAAAAGATTGGGGATGGATTCCATTGCGTCAAATTGAAAATAGGAGCAATTGATTTTGAGAGTGAATTGAATTTGGTCAAGATAATACGTCGTCGCTTTGGTCCGGATGACATTGAATTGAGATTGGATGCCAATGGCGCTTTCAGTCCTTTGGCAGCCATGGGACGACTTGAAAAACTTGCACATTTTGACATTCATTCCATTGAACAACCTATCAGACAGGGCCAGTGGAAGGAAATGGCAAGGATTTGCAAAGAATCGCCTATTCCAATAGCCCTGGACGAGGAACTGATAGGGGTTAATTCCTTGGCTGAAAAAGAAGAGCTGTTGGATGCTGTCAAACCGGCATATGTTATATTGAAACCTTCTTTACATGGTGGGTTCAAGGGGGCTGAGGAGTGGATTGCCCTTGCACGACAAAGAGGGATAGGTTCTTGGATAACAAGTGCCTTGGAGAGCAATGTCGGCCTTTCTGCGATAGCTCAGTTTGCTGCTTACATTTATGGATGTCCCTTGAAAATGCCGCAAGGGCTGGGAACAGGACAATTGTTTGAGGACAACATCCAAATGCCTTTGGATGTTGTTGGTGACAAATTGTACTATCTGCATTAATGTGAATTACTATGACGTTGAAGGATTTTCTTGATTCGTGGAATGATGACTTGCCCACAATCAGGGTTTTTACTAGTGGCTCTACCGGAAAGCCCAAGCCTCTTCTTGTAGAGAAAAGGAGGATGGTGAATAGTGCGAGAATGACTTGTAGGTTCCTTGGCTTGCATGAAGGTGATACAGCCTTGTTGTGCATGCCACTCGACTATATAGCTGGCAAGATGATGGTGGTGAGGGCTGTAGTTGGCAACTTGCACCTTTTGTCTGTTGCTCCTTCGGGGCATCCTCTGCAAGGCGTGTCAGTCCATCAGAAAATAGACCTTGGAGCCATGGTGCCATTGCAAGTATACAACTCTTTGATGGTTGGCTCGGAACGTGAAAAGTTGAAGTCTATTAGGCATCTCATAATTGGAGGAGGAGCATTGGATGAGAAGATTGAGGCTCAATTGAAGGCATTCCCAAACAATGTGTGGTGTTCTTATGGAATGACAGAGACGCTTTCGCACGTGGCAATGAGAAAAATCAATGGGCCAGATGCTTCTCCTTGGTATGAACCTTTGGAGAATGTACATGTTGGTCAAAATGAAAATGGGTGTTTGGTAGTTTCCGCCCCGGATCTATGTGATGGTGATGTCGTGACTCATGATGTGGTGGAGATGAATCCTGACGGCAAGCGATTCATGGTGAAAGGGAGAATAGACAATGTAATAGATTGTGGAGGGGTAAAGATGTTGGCTGAAGAGGTGGAACAATTGCTGGCTCCTCATTTGGTAATGCCTTTTTATATTGCAAGGCAAAGTGATGAGAAATTTGGGGAAATACCTGTTTTGGTGATAGAAAAAGGTCAACCGAATATAGAAGAGATAATTAAGGGATGCTTGCCTAAATATTGGAGACCAAAGAGGATAGTGGTTGTGGATGATCTGCCTTTGACAGAAAATGGCAAGCCTCGAAGAAATGTAATTCCAGAAGAAATGTAATTCCATAAAGAAAGACGGCTGGCAATTTGCCAGCCGTCTTTCGAAGAAAGAATAGATTCTTATTCTTCAGTCTCTTCGTCCTCTCCCCATACACTCTTGCTAGTTGGGAATTTGTCATAATTCGACTCCCAGCCTCCTTCATTTGCAAGTGGTTCTGAAATGACTGGCGGCTCAAGCAATGGGTCTTTGACGTTAATGTCCACAAATCTTGACTCAGGATTCTGATAATTTTTTTTCATGATGTTGTGTTGTATTTATTATTGTTTATATTCTATTTAATATGAAGTCTTGATATTTCCGTATTTCCAATTTGAAGGGAATCTCTCGGTTTGTTCAATAACGATGCAAATTTATAAAAAAATATGTTTGCCGCAAAGAATTTCTTGCTATTTTTCCAATTTTTTTCTTTTTTTATTTGTTTTTGTTTCTCCTTGTGAATTTATTGATGTGCCAGTATATAGTTTACAACCCACATCATGTCAATAACATTGATCTTATTGTCGAAGTCAGTGTCACCATTGGTGAAATTGAACACTTCTTGCGGGATTTCGAGTATGTAGTTGGCGATGGCTAGCACATCGATGATGTTTACAAAGCCGTCTTCATTCACGTCTCCCAATAGAGGCTCTATGTCATTTTTTGTGAATTTTATCTCATTCTTAGGCCTCCTTACCTTGGATACGTCAAGATAGCAAGTGTTGTTGGCTATGTAGGTGAGAGTCACATAGTTGTGGGCATCATCCTTGATGTTTTCGTTGGTGAAGGCTGCTTTGTCATTGCTCAATACACGCATGGTTTGTGGGTCGAACAATGTGCGGTAGTTGCTCTCATCATCTGATCCGTCCTTAAAGTATATTTCACCTTTTAGCAGGTTGGTGCCTGTTAATTCAGCGGGGTCGGTGACCAAAGGCAGCAGACGGTTGTTCTTGACCTCTGTGCTGTTGCATTCAAGAATGACAGGGGTCTTGGCAGGCACAATGCCATCTTGCACTTCCACCAAGTGGGCATTGCCATCAGAACGAATCTTGTCTACGGTATAGGCTTTCACTCCATCAAGACAACGATACGGGAAGGCGGTGTACATTGTAGTGTAGTATTTGCCATCTTGTGTTGTTTGTGGTGACGGCAATGCTCCAAAATAATACTTGTCCAGGTTTTCCTCGTTAAGTACATGGAATCGCCATCTGTATGTCACTTCGTCGTTGGGCCTGTTGTAGATGTTGGGATAGCGTATCGGGCCTATCAGCTCCATGTCACCTTTTGTGGTTTTGTCGGCATTGTCTTTTAGGTAACCGGTAAATCCCTGGGCACGACCATAAACGAAGTAGTCAAGAGTGTCATATTTTTCAATGTTGAAACTCAGATTGATAGCTTCGTATGTGGATGTGCCTTGTCCTTCGATGTTTACTCCATTGAAACCACCAGTTCCTGTTGGGGTGCCTTTTATCTTGAGCACCAAAGCAGGTGTGGAATGTGCTTTTTTGTGTGATCCATCTATGAGCACCATGGTGTTGTAGAAATTCCGTTGCTCTTCGGTGATGCTGTCTTTGACATTTCCCGTAACACCAAGATATTTGTGCTGGTACATGTTCTCAAGATAAACGTACAATCCGTCTGTTTCTATATTGTTGGATTCAAAAACAGCTGTGTAGTGGCCTTTGTTCGACGAGGTCACCACTGTGGTGTACGGATTGTCTGGTATGAGTGTAGGCGAGTCTTCATGCCGCCATCCAATAAATCGCCCATATAGGTGGTCTGGGTGGGCTGTCAGGGTTACACTATCTCCTATCTTGTTGGTTGGGTTGCTGCTCTCAACAGTGCCATACATGTCGTTAGACGAAGTACAGTATATTTCCCCCAAGGGTGCAAAATAGGCTTTGTAATTAGTAATACTTGGCTTTGTCTCGTCTGTTGACAATACTGTTACCAGGTCTGTGGTGTTTGCTGCATGGCTGATTATGGTTTCTGAGCCATTTTTATCAACTTTTGTCCAATGCATGAATTGGTAGCCAACCTCGGGTTGGGCAAACAGATATGCGGTCACTGAGACAGCTTCTACTTGAACTTTCAGTGATTCGCTATATTTGTAGGTCGTGTATTCCTTGTTTAGCTTGTTGGTCTCAAGACTGTCTTTGTTGCTAACGTATACTTTGCCTTGGCCTGTTGGAGTGGCTTCAGCATGAAATTTGTAATAGAATGTTGGACCCATTGCGTAACTGCTTATAATTGACAGAAAACACAAAGAAAATAGGGTGATTAGTTTTGCTTTCATCTTTTTCTTGAACTTTTATTTTGGATATTCCCACAATACGTTGCAAAGTTATACATTTTTTTTCATTATCATGCTTTGCATCCAACTTTTTTTATTTTGACATAATGGCTTATGGTGCGGATGAGGAATGATGTAGCTATCAATTGATGAGGTATGTCGAGTTGTGAGAGACATGGGGTGGCCATAAGAAATGCCAGGAGGATTATGGTGTATGCAAGATACACAAGTTTCATTGACTTGCTCTTGTGGAAAAGCAGCCATATTATTAAAGGAATGGGATTGAAAGGTATAAGATACCAATTCCAATGCATGCCGAAAAGATTGGCGGATATCGACATGTAAAGTAGGATGATGCCAAAGATGGTTTGCCCTGATAGTAATAATGCATCGATGATTTTTGCAGGTGCTGACAGATTGCATTTCCATTCTAATAAAGTGACAATCATCACCAAGATTAGCAAAATTGAGAAAAAGACTGTTGGGGACAACCATGACGGTTCGGGCATTATTGTTGCTTCATTGTGGGTTGTCACTTCTCCTGTGAAAGCTGGTCTGCTTGCCCCGTTCTCGTCTACGAATCGTGTCTTGTCCAACACGTCGACCAACATTTTGGGAGACAATTTGTATTCTATGTCAAAGTGCTTGTCGCTGGATGCACCGAATATGCTCATGAATATGAATTCACCCCATGGGGTGTCTTGTGTGTTGTAGCGGATGATGTCTCCATTGTCGTGGCTTAATATTTCCGGCAGCTGGCCAAAGTCCATTTGTTCCTCAATCAGTGAATTCTTAACCATCAAGTAGCACATCATTACACAGTTGGTGTTGAGGAGGTTGAATGTGAGGTGAGGGGGTTTCACCATCTCTTCATCCAAATTCTTCCATAATAGTTGCTTTTCTGAGTGAGTGAGGTTTAATACATGTTCTGTTACTCCACGACCTTCAGATATGTATGAATCCAAGTATTCTTTTGTTGGAACGGCAACCACGGCTGCTTTGCCCTTGCCTGATAGGAACTCATAATAATCCATGGCTCCCGTACCCATTTCCAAGGAGAAGCAATAGTCCAAGTCTTCGCTAGGATATTGCATCCTTATGGCACAATGCCCGAAAGAGGAATATAGGACATCTGTTGGGGTGCTAAGTAATATGCTTGCCACGATGGCTCGTGTGCTATCTGCAATCTGGCCATCCTTTTTAGTGCCAAATGCAAATGTTGTGGAGGCTATGAACCATAGGATTATAAAGAGTCTTTTCGCCATGTCTGTATTTGTTTGTTGTTCTAAAATCCAAAAGAAGGTGGTGAATTGCTCACCACCTTCTTTCTAATATTGGATTGGTCTTTTTATTAGTCCCAAGTTCCCTTGTTGCTGAACATGTCGTCTACGGCATCCTCATATTGGTTGTCACCTTGTACGCCCCCAACAGGGATATAAGAGGTGTTGCCAAATAATTCGTTAAGCACATTGTGCTTCAGGCTCAAGGTCATGACCTTGCAAGCGGGGTTGATATATTGCTTCTTCATAATTCAAACGTGATTTTTATTATTTGATGACCATTTTCTTACCGTTCACGATATACAGACCCTTTGTAGGATTGTTGACGATGCGACCTTGAATGTCGTAAATCTGAGTGTTCTCTACCTCAGCAGCGTTCACTTCGCTGATGCCAGTGATTTCGTCGAGGATGTAGATGTTAGCTCGTGCTGTCTCGTCATCAAGAATCATGAATGCTCTGTTGGCAAGCAATGTGCCACCATTGTACTTGAAGAATCCGAGTGGGTTAAGAGTGTTCTTGCCTCTGTTGAATACGCGGAGATACTTTCTTTGAACAGGTGTGCCAACCTCTGGATAGCCATTGGCGTCGATTGGACGAATCTTGTAGATGAATTCGTCTGCATCATCAGCTGTGTTGCCACCATCGAAGTCCTCAGCAAAGAAGATACCTCTCAAGAATGAACGGTCGGTCTCGTCTTGGATGGCCTTGTTCACATCTTCCTCTACTGGGCTGCCAGCAGGATTGAGGAGGTTGTTGACATGTGCTGTTGACAAGCATTCTACAACAACTGGAGTGCGGGCGGGAACTACACCTTTGTATTCCTTTGTGGTAACATAACCTACAGTCTCACCTGGGTTTGGTTGGGTTGATTGGAAAGAACCGAGTTTTGGTCCTTCGGGGATACCCCAAACACGTACGGTGTTATTACCATTGTTTACAATCTCCATTGGGAAGTCTGTGTAGATGGTCTGATAGTAGTGGCCGTCAAGACCCTGAACGAATGCGTCAAGTGCGAAATAGTTGTAGTCGTCGGTCTCTGTTCCAGGAACGATTTTCTTGATGTACCACTTTGCAAAGTCACCAGCAACTTCGATTTCAGGAGTGTAACCTGTGACAGGATAGTCAACAGTATTCTTGTTGGCGAAGCTTACGAACTCACCAGCAACAGGACCCATGTCGAATTTCTGTGTGTGGGTGTTGAAGTTTGTCTTAACGTGACCACCAATCAGATAGTAGGTGTGACCCATGTGGATACGGTTTGTGTATCCATGAAGTTCATACTCAAAGAAGTATTCCCATTCTGTCCAGAACTGCTCGTCACCAGCTTCATCGCAATAATCCCTCACGCTTTCATACATCATGTTCCACAGGTCTTGTTTAAGAGATGCATTGTCCTCTACAACACCCTTTTCAATCAGAATTGCTGCAAGTGGTGCAGGATCTGGTGTGGTGCTCTTCAGATAGAAAGCTTCGTTGCCTTGGCTGTCTGTTGTGGGCTCCATGTACATTTTCATCAAATTGAACATGTCCTCAAGAACTTGCTCACGCTCCTCCTTGCTAAGACCCCAATTGTTGTGGCTGTTGGCATAGCTCAATCCGCGAGAGAAGCCTTCCTTCATCAAGGCAACAATAGGACCATAAACAGCCTTGGAAGCGTCAACTGCTTGTGAGCGAAGGTTTAGAACTTCCAAATCCTCAGCAGTTACATCGATGTAAGGACGCTCGGGATCCTCAGCATCAGCTTTTACAGCATTAACATAGAGCACTGTTCCAGGCATTGTCACTGCATCAACCTCTTTTGCTTGAGGCTGGGCCGTAGTCGGCGATGTAACGTTCATAACACCTGTTCCTCTTGCATTGAGGTAACCAACGTTGATGGCACGATAATAGCCGTCAAAATCCTGGCCATTAACACCAACGCTCATCGCCGTGGCAACAAACGTCAATAATAAACCTTTTGTAAATTTTCTCATAATTTAAATTATTTAAGTTTATGTGTAGAAATTCCGTTTTCTTTAATTGTATGTATCAATAGGATTGGCTTTTTCCCCTGTTTGAGAATTGGCTTTTGTTTATTTGAAGTTAGTTTGCTCGATATCTTAGTTTCTTACGACGGATATATTTTGGTGCAAATTTATAAACTCTTTCTGAATTGACAAAGAATTTCTTTTGTTTTATTTCTTAAAAAATGTAAAATAATGACTTTTTATTAAAAAATACGTTTTTGTCCTTTAATCGAATCAGCTTTCACGAAGAAAATCCAGTGATTCTTTTATAACTTCAGATGTGCAAGTTTGGTTGAGCCGTATTTTGCCAACATCTTTCAATAAGGTGAAGTTTATGCTCCCGCCAATGTTTTTCTTGTCGTGTGTCATAAGCTCGAGTAATGCAGGGTAGTCCTCGCATGTGATTTTTGGCATTCCGTAATTTTCTCTTATGAATCTTGTTGTTGCGTGTAATTTGTCTTTTGGGAATCCCGTAAGAATGCAACTGAGATAGAGTTCACATATAATACCGAAAGCTACTGCGTAACCATGCTGCAATGGCGTGTTTTGGCGCAAAGACCAAGACTCCAAGGCATGTCCTATGGTGTGCCCAAAGTTCAGCGCCTTGCGAATACCTTTCTCGTAGGGGTCTTGGTTTACAATGTCTTGTTTGACAGTCACCGAACTGCCCACCATGGCTTGGAGTTGTGAAAGGTTTGGTTTGAAAATGTCAAATTGCAATAGTTCCGACCATGTCCTGGTACTGGATATTAGGCCATGTTTTAGCATCTCTGCGTAGCCGGACAAAATGTTCTCTTGGTCGAGCGTGTTGAGGAACTGTGTGTTGATGATCACTTGTTGTGAATCGGAAAACACTCCAATCTCGTTTTTCAGCCCATTGAAATTAATGCCTGTCTTGCCACCAACGGATGCATCTACCATGGCAAGCAGGGTGGTGGGGATGTTTATATAGTTTATGCCACGCTTGAAAGTACTTGCTGCGAAACCTCCTAAGTCGGTCACCATGCCACCTCCAAGGCATATCAGGCAGGAATGGCGTGTGGCTCCCCCTTTGGACAAGGACTCCCATACTGCAGACAGGCTTGCCAAGTCCTTGTGGTTGTCGCTGCAAGGGATAGTGATATGGTGAGCATGGCGAAGGCCGACGAAATCGCAAAGAAGCGGCCAGCATTTTTCGTGGGTTATGTTGTCTGTGAGCACGAAGATTTTGTCGTGACTGCATTCGGATATGGCTATGGCCAAATCTTGATATAGTGATGATGAAATTATTACCCTATTTTCCATTTTTGACTTCTTACCTTAATTTATATTGTCATGACCTGAAATATGGCTCTTCTGTAGCACGAAATAGATATTTTATAATTACCTTTTTAAAAAGGTGGGATAGGTAGGGGGTGTTGCTGGTTTATATTGTCTATATATTTTTTGAATTGATGCAAAGGTAAGCATAATTATGCAAAACAAGAAAAAAGAATGAAGATATTAAACCTTTGTATGGATTAATACGTCTAAAAATCATAAAAACACGCAGCGATGACGCTGCTTTTTGGTATTATTTAGGCAGAAAGATGAAAAAATTATTCGCATGTTTGTTGTTATTGTCCGCAGTGCTTACTTCCAACGCCCAACAGGTCATCACCGGGCACATTGTAGACAAAGAATCTAAAGAAGGCATAGTACAGGCTACATTGCAGTTGTTGAAAAAGGATAGTACGTTCGTCTCAGGTGTGCTTTCTGATGACAATGGCTATTTTAGCATGCCTGTCAATGAGTCAGGCCATTACATCGTCAAGGTGACCAGTATTGGGTACACTACTTGGACTAAGGATGTAACTGTTGCAAAGGATAAGAGTTTTGACCTGGGGAATGTGGTACTTAGTCCTGATGCCATTTTGCTAAAGGAAGTTACTGCAACGGGACAAGCCGCAAAGGTGGTGGTTAAAGAGGACACCTTTGTGTATAATTCAGCTGCATACCGTGTTCCTGAAGGCTCTGTAGTTGAGGAATTGGTAAGAAAACTCCCGGGAGCACAAGTTGACGATGACGGTAAAATCACCATCAATGGCAAGCAGGTGAAGAAAATCCTCGTCGATGGCAAGGAATTCATGACGGGAGACACACAAACAGCACTGAAGAACCTGCCAACGTCGATAGTTGACCGTATCAAGGCGTATGACGAGAGAAGCGATCTCGCCAGAATTACTGGTATTGACGATGGAGAGGAGCAGACTGTTCTCGATTTCGGACTCAAGGCTGGCATGAACAAGGGCTTCTTCGGAAATGCTGACCTCGCCATAGGTACCCATGGTCGCTATGCCGAGCGTGTCATGGCTGCCTTGTTCAAGGACAAATACAGAATAATGGCCATGGGTAGTGCCAACAACACCAACGACATGGGATTCCCAGGAGGTGGTGGCCGCCGAGGTGGAATGGGTGGTGCCAGCAATGGACGCAATTCTACAAAGATGATAGGCCTCAATCTGAACTACGAGGATACTGACAAACTTGAGGTAGATGCCAGCGTCAGGTGGAACCATAGCAATGGAGACGTATATTCTAAACAGTCAACACAGAATTTTGTGGGGAATAGTTCTTTCTCCAACAGCATAAACCAAAATTATACAAGACGTAATTCTTGGAACGGCCAGATGAGATTGGAATGGATGCCAGACTCCATGACAAATATAATGTTCAGGCCAAGTTTCACTGTTTCATCCAACGATGGCAACCAGTCGACAGTCTCTGCCACATACAATGAAGACCCTTATCTTTATGTCGTTGACCCGCTTTCAGAGGAAGGTCTGAAGCAACTTGCCAAATGGTCGGTGTCTGCTGATGGTGACAGCACAAGAATCCTTGTAAACGACCAAAACAATGTGTCTCTTTCATATGGCAAGTCCAATTCGCTTAACGGAATGTTGCAGTTTAACAGAAAGCTGAACAACCGAGGCCGCAATGTCACTCTCCGTGTCGATGGAAACTACAGCGACAATGACAATACGAGTCTGTCAATCAGCAGGACCACACTCTACCAGACTTTGAGCTATCTCGGTCTCGACTCTACTTACCAAACAAACAGGTACAGTCTCACACCATCAACACGCAAGGGGTATTCGCTACAGACCACTTATACAGAGCCTATCGCAAGAACCATGTTCATGCAGTTGAGCTACCGCTACAACTATAGCTTTAACGAGAGCGACCGATCAACATACGACTTCAGTTACCTTGGCACCGCATTCTCAGAGGGCATCGTTCCCCAATACCGCACGTGGAGCCCATATCTCAACAGGGTGACAGACGGCATAGAGAATCACAAGGAACAAAACTTGAGCCGCTATTCCGAGTACAAGAACTATACTCACGACATACAGCTCACTTATCGATGGATTCAGCCAAAGTTCCAACTTAATGCCGGATTCATGGTGCAGCCGCAGAAATCACATTATATTCAAGACTATCAAGGCGTGTTTGTGGATACCGTGAGAAATGTCACCAACATGTCGCCGACTCTCGACTTCCGTTACCGTTTTAACCAGTTGAGCAACTTGCGTGTTCAATATCGTGGTACAACGTCGCAGCCAAGCATGTCCGACCTGTTGGCCATCAGAGACGACAGCAACCCGATGAACATCACTGAGGGTAACCCTGGACTGAAACCTTCGTTCACCAATAGCTTCCAGCTCTTCTACAATACATACAGGCAGGCTCACCAACAGTCAATCATGACTTTCGCCAATTTAAGCACCACTCGCAACAGCATCAGCAACATGGTGACTTACAACGAAAAGACTGGTGGACGTGTATCAAGACCTGAAAATATCAATGGTAACTGGAACTTGAACAGTGCCTTCATGTTCAACACTGCCATCGACAGTGTCGGCATGTGGAACGTAAACACTTTCACCAATTTTGGCTACACCAACAATGTGAGCTATCTCTTCTTGGATAATGCCACGCGTAAGAACTACACACGCACAACTACGGTGATGGAGCGCCTCTCGCTGTCATACCGCAATTCTTGGCTGGAAGTGGAACCAAATGGATCCTTTACTTATACTCATGCCCGCAACAAGTTGCAGAGCAATAGCGATCTCGATACATGGATTTTCTCCTATGGTGTCAACTTCAACATCTATGCTCCATGGGGTACAAGCCTGTCCACTGGCATAAGCGAGAACTCACGCAGAGGCTTCAACGACAATTCGATGAACACCAATGAACTGATTTGGAATGCCCAGATTAGCCACGGCTTCCTGAAGGGCAAGGCTCTTACAGTAAGTTTGCAACTGTATGACATCCTTCACCAACAGAGCAGCTTGTCTCGCACCATCAATGACATGATGCGAAGTGACACGGAGTATAACACAATCAATAGCTATGCGATGGTGCATGTCATCTACCGTTTCAATGCATTTGGAGGCAAGCAGGCAAGGCAAGGCATGATGCCTGGCATGATGCCTGGCATGATGCCTGGAGGCATGCCGGCTGGTGGTGGCCGTCCTGGTGGCTTCGGCGGCGGTCGTCCTGGTGGTGGCGGCTTCGGCGGCGGTCGTCCTGGTGGTGGCGGCTTCGGTGGTGGCCGTCCCGGTGGCTTCTGATAAAGCAAAATACAAGAGAAGAAATGATACAAAATTGCCAGCATCAAGTAGATGCTGGCAATTTTGTATTAAACGGTATTGGTGTCAGTCAATGTCATCATCGTCGTCGAAGCCAAACAAGGACGGCTCTACAAAGGCTTCCATGGCTCTGCGGTCCTTTTTGGTGGGACGGCCTGTTCCACGTGCTCTATCCACAAAACCACTGATACGACTCATTTCAAGAATCTCGTATTGTTTGGGGTCGGTCACGTTCTCGTATATTTCGGGCAACAACTTTGCACCAACTCTATTCTCGATGCATTGCAAGATGCGAAATGAATAGGTGACAGGGGGCTTCCTTACGTCTACAATTTCACCTGCTTTCACGGGGCGTGATGGCTTCACGTTGACGCCTCCGATGGTCACGCGACCGTTTTTGCAGGCATCGGCTGCTATGGTGCGAGTCTTGAAAATGCGGGCTGCCCACAGCCATTTGTCTATCCTTGCTTCAGTGTTGCTCATTGTCGGATGGTGGATTTGGGATGGTTGGCTTGCGCTTGTTGTATTGGTTCATTGTAATGTTCACACCTGCCAGAACAAAACTTTTGATGATTTCTGTCGCGGTATCAAAGGTTGGATTAAGAGCCTCACGCTCTTCAGTGCTGAAATGCCCCAAAACGTAGTCCACTTGGCTGCCGCGAGGAAAATCGTTGCCTATGCCTATGCGCAGACGAGCATATTGCTGGCCGATGAGTTGCTGTATGTGGCCAAGGCCATTATGACTGCCAGCACTGCCACTGGCTTTCAAGCGTAGAGTGCCAAGGGGAAGTGACAAGTCGTCAACAATTACAAGCAAACGGCATTCGTCGATGTTTTCCTTGTTTAGCCAATACCTTACAGCATTGCCACTGAGGTTCATGAAGGTAGTGGGTTTCAGAAGAATTAGCTTTCGGCCTTTCAATGAACTCTCGGCAACATACCCATAGCGACGGTCTTCAAAAACAATATTGGACGCTTTGGCAAAAGCGTCCAATACCATGTATCCTATGTTATGTCGGGTCTCGGCATACTCCGCTCCAGGATTGCCCAAGCCAACAATAAGATATTTGTCCATTAGAAGATGGATTTTACTCTGCTGCTGCCTCCTCTTCTTCAGAAGCGGCATTCTTTGAAGCGGCACGTGTCATCTTGATGGAGCATACCACAACTTCCTTGCTGGTGGCAAACTCAAGGCCTTCAAATTTAAGTTCGCCAACCTTGATGCTCTTGCCAATGCGAAGGTTGGTAACGTCGATGTCAAGCTGTTCGGGTATCTGCCTGAATGGAGCGGTAACCTCAATCTTGCGAATGGAAAGGTTCATGCGGCCACCATCACGAATACCTTGTGCCAGACCAACCAAATGAACGGGGATGCCAATGGTGAGAGGCTTCTCCTCGTTTATCTCCAGGAAGTCGATATGGAGAACGGCGTCTGTGGTGGGGTGGAATTGCAATTCCTTAATCACGGCAGTGTGGTGCACGCCTTCGATGTCGAGGTTGATGACGTAGACATGGGGAGTGTAAATCACCTTGCGAAGGTCGGATGCGGGAATGGCGAATGCCAATGCCTCTGGTTTGCCGTTTGCATCTTTTGCCTCACCATAGAGGTTGCAAGGTACAAGACCCTCTTTGCGCAATTGCTTGGTGGCTTTCTTGCCTGTCAATTCACGCTTTTGTCCTTTCAAATTAAATTCTTTCATGACAATTAATAAATGTGTTACTCTAAATTAAGTGAATAATAAATCGATGCTTAATTCGCCATCACACGAAAACCTTTATTGTCGGGTGTGTCAAAAAGCGGTGCAAAGGTAATCATTTATTCTTTATTATTGTTATTACAAACTGAAAATTTGAAAAATCAGCCATATTTTTCAACAATTTCTTGCAAATCACACGAAAAAGAATTATTTTTGCAACACACTTTCAAGTGACCGATAGGTATATCTTTTGTTTTTTTAATAATACTGCGTTTGCACATGATTAATAGAGAATTAATAAGGATCAAGGTGGTCCAGTTAACCTACGCATACTATCAAAACGGAAGCAATAATTTGACTAAAGCTGAAAACGAATTGATATACAGCCTTTCTATGGCCTATTCGTTATACAACTACATGCTTCTGCTCATTGTGGCCATTTCCAGGGAAATGAGACATAGGGCGGAAGTGGCTGCAACAAGAGCTGAGCGTGAAGGGACCCCCTTGCCAAATCTAAAATTTGTTGAAAACAAGTTCGCAAGGCAACTTGAGGACAATATCATGCTTATGGACTTTGTCGACGAGCAGAAACTCACCTGGAACGAAGATGTGGAATTCGTTAGGAAATTGTGTGGAATTATAGAGCAAAGTCAAATTTACAACCAATACATGGCTGACGAGGATGACTCTTACGAGGCTGACAGGGAGGTCTGGAGAAAACTATATAAAGCCATAATACAAGAGAATGAAGACCTGGACGCCTTGCTTGAGGAGAAAAGCCTTTATTGGAATGACGACAAGGAAGTGGTGGACACTTTCGTGTTGAAGACCATCAAGAGATTTGAGATGGCTAATGGCAGAAAGCAAGAACTGCTGCCAGAATATGATGATGTGGAGGATAAAGCCTTTGCTTGCAAACTGTTCAGGGCAACAATTCTCAACGCTGACCAGTATCAAAGATATATGAGCGATGCTTCCAGGAATTGGGACTTCTCAAGATTGGCGTACATGGATGTGGTTATCATGCAAATTGCCATTGCTGAAATGATGACATTCCCAAATATTCCTATTAGTGTAACCATTAATGAATTCGTTGACCTCGCCAAGCTTTACAGCACATCCAAGAGTGGAGGATATATTAATGGCATGCTCGACACCATAGCCCGGTTCCTTATAGAATGTGGGGAACTGAAGAAAGTCATGGAGTCTCCAAAACAAAAGAAATATTGAGAGATAACTTTTCACCCCTGTAGGATTAGTAATTCTTTAGGGGACAACTAACGTTATTAAAAAAATAAAAAAATGAACACTTCTTTCTTTCTCGCAGCTCAAGCCCAAGGACAAACGGGTGGAGGCTTCCAATTCATTATCATGATGGTGGCTATCTTTGCCATCATGTGGTTTTTCATGATTCGTCCGCAACAGAAAAAACAAAAGGAAATACGTGAATTCCAAAACAAGTTGCAGGAAGGTACCAAGGTCGTGACTGGAGGGGGAATTTATGGAATTGTGAAGCACATAGACATCACCAATGGCAAGGTGACCGTGGAAATTGCAAAGGGAGTGGACATCGTTGTCGACAAGGCATACGTTTTTGCCGACACCAATGAACTGCAAGCTATGCAACCAGCTAAGTAGATATGAGTGAATGAAAGAAGTGGGAACGCCTTTCAACAATAGGGTCGGGAAATTCTTTAGAGGGCTGAAAAGCAAGAATTTCCTGGTCTTTTTGTTCTTCTTCCTGGTCAGTTGTTTCTTTTGGATCGTTTTGGCCATAAAGGACCCGGTGGAAAAGGAGTTCCTTATTCCTGTCAGAATCATACACATTCCGGATAATGTCATAATACGTGATGGATTTGACTCGTTGAATGTCACTGTCAGCGTCAAGGACAATGGATATAACCTCATAGGTTACGATTTGAATCATGTTAAGCCTATTGAGGTGAATTTCAGGCATTATGCCAAGGGTGACGATGGCAAACTGACCATTTCCAATTATGACTTGAAGAAGGAGGTCAGGGGCAAGTTGGCTTCCTCTTCCCAGGTGATTTCCATCAAACCAGAAAAGCTGGAAATATTTTTCGACTATGGCGACAGCAAAATGATTCCTGTCAGCTTGAAGAATGTTGATATCATACCCGATTACAGGTATGTCATTGATGAGGCTAAGGTCACACCTAATTATGTAAAGGCATATGCCACTGCAGCTCGACTGAAGCAACTTGACTCCGTATGGACGAATTTTCTTGAAATTGACAATGTGACAGGAAAAGAAACTAAAAAGGTTAAGCTGAAGAACATTAATGGAGTGAAATTTGAACCTGACGTTGTCGCTGTGAATGTGATAGCTGATGCACTGATAGAGGATACCGTCGACGTACCTATAATTATGGTTAACGTGCCTGATAGCATCCAGCTTCATCTCACTTCAGAGAAAGTGAAAGTGTCGTTTGTCACCGGCGCCAGGAAAAAGGGGCAGTTCAATGCGATGGATTTCAAGGTGGTGACAGATTACAAGAGTATGAACATGGATTCATTGCAGAAATTGCTCCCAGTAACGTTGGAAAAATATCCTTCATCTGAGGTGATGCGGCCAAAATTGGAGTTCGATCAAGTGGATTATCTCATCTTGCGATGAAATGGAGAATGTAAACTTCAAAATAGCTGTCACTGGGGGGATAGGCAGCGGAAAGTCTTTCGTCTGCCGGCGGTTGGTTGAACATGGTTTCAGCATTTTCGATTGTGACGCTTCCGCCAAGCGACTGATGCGTGAATCTGAGGATGTCAGAAGAGGCATTATTGGTTTGGTTGGAGAGGATGCTTACATCGATGGAAGGCTCAACAAGGCAGCTGTTGCCAACTTCTTGATGACTTCAGATGACAATACTTCAAGACTGAATGCTGTGGTCCATCCTGCTGTGGCAAAAGATTTCTTGTCATCTGGCTGTCAATGGATGGAGTGTGCCATCTTGTTTGAAAGTGGTTTCAACCAGTATGTCGACAAAGTAATTTGTGTAGCAGCACCGCTTGAGGTCAGGATTGACAGGGTGATGCAGCGTGATGGCATTGGCAGGGACAAAGTGCTTGAATGGATGGGAAAGCAGTGGCCTCAAGAGCAGGTAGTGGCTCTTAGTGACTACGTAATCATGAATGATGGCATTCAAGATGTTGATGAACAGCTGTCGGGTCTGCTCGATATGCTTTATCCAAATTATGATGGAAGTGATGACAGCTTCTTTCCATTTATAGGCTGATGGATTTTTGCAAACTATTTTTATAACATTAATATATAATAAATAAAAATGAAAGAGACTATTCTGTCAATAGCCGGAAAACCAGGGCTTTATAAGTTGGTTTCAAGAGGTAAGAGCAACTTGATTGTTGAAAGTGTAGACCAAAACCATAGAAGACAACCAGTATTCAATACTGAGAAAATAATAAGTCTTGCAGATATTGCAATGTATACTGAAACAGAAGATGTGCCTCTTATGGATGTGCTTATTGCTATTAGAGACAAGGAAGAAGCTAAACCATTGTCTATCAATTACAAAAAGGCATCAAGCAATGATTTGAGAACTTATTTCGCTGAAGTTTTGCCGAATTTCGATAGAGAACGTGTACATGACAGCGACATCAGGAAACTGATGCAATGGTATGACATCTTGGTGAAAAATGGCATAACTTCATTTGAGGATGACTTGGAGCCTACCAAGGGCGACAATGTCGATGATAGAAAAGAACAATAATACATACGCCATGACAATTGTAGAGAGATTTCTCAATTATACAAAGTTCGACACCCAGTCGAGCGAGGAGTCGCAGACCGTGCCAAGTACGTCCAAGCAATTGGTCTTTGCTGAGTTCCTCAAGGATGAACTGATAAAAGAAGGACTTGCTGATGTCGAGATGGATGAGAAAGGGTATATTTACGCCACTCTCAAGTCGAATATCAAGAAGGATGTGCCTACTATAGGATTCATTTCACATTACGACACCAGTCCGGACTGCAGTGGAGCGAACGTAAATCCCCGAGTGGTGGAAAAATATGACGGGGGCGACATCTTGCTTTCCGAAGGCATAGTTTCTTCGCCAAGAAAGTTCCCTGAGTTGATAAAACACAAGGGGGAAGACTTGATTGTCACTGATGGAAAGACTCTTCTTGGGGCTGACGACAAGGCTGGTATCGCTGAAATTGTCCAGGCCATGTGTTTCTTGCGCGACCATGAAGACATTCCACATGGAGACATCAGGGTGGCTTTCAATCCTGACGAGGAGATAGGCATGGGGGCACATCATTTTGATGTGGAAAAATTCGGGTGCGAATGGGCTTACACCATTGATGGCGGCGACATAGGAGAGCTGGAGTATGAGAATTTCAATGCGGCTTCGGCCAAAGTTCGGCTGAGAGGTGTAAGCGTGCATCCTGGATATGCCAAGGATAAAATGGTGAATGCCAATAGGCTGGCAGCTGAGTTCATAGGACTGTTGCCGGCAGAAGAGACTCCGGAAAATACAGAGGGCTATCAAGGCTTTTATCACTTGCTTGGCATACAGTCGAATATAGAATGTGCCCAACTTTCTTACATCATCCGCGACCATGACAGAGACAAGTTTGAGGCGCGCAAGCTGAAAATAAAAGAATGTGCAGACTGCATAAACAGCAAATATGGAGAGGGTACATGCGAAATAGTGGTGTCTGACCAATATTACAACATGAAGGAAAAAATTGACCCTAACATGCATGTTGTGGACCTTGTACTCAAGGCTATGCAAGAGAGTGGGGTGACTCCCATCGTGATGCCTATCAGGGGTGGTACCGATGGGGCACAATTATCGTTCAAGGGATTGCCATGCCCTAACTTGTTTGCTGGAGGTGTCAATTTCCATGGACCTTTTGAATTTGTTTCAATACAAGTTATGGAGAAAGCCATGCAGGTTATAGTCAAACTTTGTGAGCTTACTTCGCATTATAACGATTAATCCATATCTTATGTCTTATGACGGTTGGCATGATTGTCAACCGTCTGTTTTTCAAAATGCCAAATAATTAAAGGAACAGCCATGTCGGATTTGCCAATACTCGTCAAAGATCTTGCTCTGATACTCATTGTCGCAGGAATTGTGACCATAGTTTTCAAAAAACTCAAACAGCCTCTTGTGTTGGGGTATTTGGTGGCTGGATTCCTGGTAGGACCTAACATGCCTTATACCATGTCCGTCATTGAAGAGGAGAATATTGAGACATGGGCTAATATTGGTGTCATGTTTACTCTGTTCTCTTTGGGACTTGATTTTTCTTTCAAAAAGATTCTAAAGATGGGCGCTGCACCCATCATTGCCACCATGACCATCGTTTTCTGCATGATAACCATTGGCATTCTTGCAGGATACCTCTTCGGATGGTCGAAAATGAGTTGCATTTTCCTTGGTGGCATGTTGGCCATGAGTTCCACCACCATCATTTACAAGGCTTTCGAGGATTTGGGCTTGCGCCAGCAAAATTTTGCAGGTCTGGTGATGAGTGTGCTGATTTTGGAAGATATACTTGCCATAGTGATGATGGTGATGCTCGCAGCCATTGCAGATGGAGGACAGGCAGGCGGTGGGCAAATGCTCCAAAGTATTTTGCGTATTGGCTTCTTCCTGGTTCTGTGGTTTGTCGTTGGTATTTTCCTTGTTCCTTTGTTCTTGCGCTCCATGAGAAAGCTCATCAATGGGGAGACTTTGCTGATTGTATCTTTGGGTCTTTGCTGTCTTATGGCCGTGGTGTCTACAAAGGCAGGATTCAGTAGTGCTTTTGGCGCGTTTGTCATGGGGTCTATCCTTGCAGAAACGGTTGAGGCGGAGAAAATAATAAAACTGGTGGAGCCTGTGAAAAACTTGTTTGGGGCCATCTTCTTTGTTTCTGTTGGAATGATGGTGGCACCCAAGGTGCTCATAGATTATGCATTCCCCATATTGATGCTTGTGATAGCCATAATATTGGGGCAGGGAATATTTGGCACTTTGGCATTCCTTGTCAGTGGCCAGTCGTTGAAATCAGCCATGAGGTGTGGCTTTTCCATGGCACAGATAGGTGAATTCTCTTTTATTATTGCGAAACTTGGAGACTCACTCAAGGTGGTGGGGCCGTTTTTGTATCCTGTAGTGGTCGCAGTTTCTGTCATCACCACGTTTCTCACTCCATATATGATGAAAGCTGCCGTGCCATGCTATGGGCTTCTGGAAAAACACTTGCCGAAGTCTTGGATAAGAAGACTCAATCATCTCACCATGAGTCATCCCGCAAGCAAAGGCGAACATGGCAAGTGGAAGCATCTGCTGATTCAGATGTCGGTGGTCACTGCCATTTATTCCATCCTTTCAATGTCGGTGATATCGTTGATGTTTGTCTTCTTCTTGCCTTTTATCAGAAGGTTGTTGCCTCTAACTTGGGCAAATGTTGTATGTGGCTTGATAACCATCTCGCTGGTGGCTCCTTTCCTTAGGGCTATTGTGATGAAGAAGAACCATAGTGAAGATTTCAAGGCTCTTTGGACTGAGAACAGGCTTAATCGGCTGCCGTTGGCGTTTACCATTTTCGTGCGTCTTGCCCTTGCTGTTGCTTTTGTCTTCTACATTTGCAACTACCTTACCAACTTCTCCAATGCGGTTTTGATAAGTATAGGAGTGGCTTTGGTGGGTGTGATGATTCTTTCCAGAAACTTGAAGCATCGTAGTATCAGGCTCGAGAGGATGTTCATCATGAACTTGAGGTCTCGTGACATAGAGGCACAAGTAAGTGGCAGGCGCAGACCGCTTTTTGAAGGACGTCTTCTCGACAGAGACATACACATCGCCGATTTTGAAGTTCCTGCAGGCTCTTTGTGGGCAGGAAAAACTCTCAAGCAACTTGCATTGGCCAGCCTTTATGGTGTGCACGTGAGCAGCATACTGAGAGCTGGAAGACGGCTCAACATTCCAGAAGGGGATTCCGTCATTTTCCCCGGCGACAGATTGCAGGTGATTGGCAATGACGAGCAGCTTGCCATTTTCAGTAAGGCGATTGAAAGCCAACTGTTTGAAGAGGATTACGACTTGGAAAAGCGAGAAATGAAATTGAGGAGGATGGTCATCAATGGCAGCAGTGAATTTCTCAACAAGACTTTGGCGGAAAGCGGCATTCGCCATGTCTTCAACTGCATGGTTGTAGGACTGGAAGAAGGCAAGGAGAATTTGTCTGTGGTAAATCCTTCTTATCGCTTTCAGAAGGGTGACATCCTTTGGGTCGTGGGTGAGCAGGACGACCTTGACAGGCTTGTAAAGTGAAGACTGTTGATGGGTCTGGATGTATCAATACCATTGGATGGCATTGCTGTATCCGCTTTTCTTGTCATATTTCAGTGCATCGGTCAGGGTGGAGGCGTTGCATCGGAATGTGAAGTTGTAACTGGTGTATGGAGCCAACACTAAAGAACAAGACATGCTGAAGCAGTGCAGGTCGCGAGACAATGAAGCGGTGGTCATCGACATTTTGTGGTTGTCAAAATCATAGCCAGAAGAAAAACTGATGTTCCAACCTTCACTGATGCGGATGTTGCCACTCATGTTCAGGGTTTGGGTGAACTTGTATGGATAACGCATCCTTTTGGTGTTGAATTTGCCGTTGGTGTTCTCTCGCATCGTTATGCCATAGCCAAAAGTTAGTGACCATGGCATGTTGAAGGTCATGTAGCCGTCGGCATCTGTTTCTGCTTTGCCGCTCTTGGTGTTTTTTGCACCACGCTGGCCGTTCACCATGTCGTCGTCAATGTTGGACTCTATGTTTGTGTCGATTCCTTCGTCGTCTTCATTGTTCTTGTTGCTTTCTTTCTTGTCGCTTTCGCCACTGAAGAGTTTCTTTATCTTGTCAGGGGTGAGTGTGTAGGATATGTTCTGAGACATTCCTTGAAAACGTCCCCAACGGCCATAGCTGTATTCTGTGCGTGTGCCAATGTATGGCTTGCCATCCTCGTCGAGTTCATATGCGTAAGTGGCGAAAACGGCATTCAGGTTGAACGTGTATCGCTTCCACCATTTTAGTCTGATTCGCATGGTCAGGTCGCTGAGTGGTCTTACCTTTGCAGCCATGTTGTATGACATGGAAGCACCCAGTTCATCTATTATGCTTACCTTCTTCAGAGAGTCGTCTTTCGAAAGCATTTTCATCTCTATGTTGTTTGAAATGTCGAAAGATACACTACCTGTCTTGCCCGTGCCAGGCACGCCATACAAGCCGTTGGAGTATGGGGAGTATTTCACGAGCGACACATTCCCTTTTGCATCTGTCTTTAAGTAGGTGTCGTAGAATCCGTAGTGGCTCGCAGAGAAGTCGGGAGCGTAACTGAAGCTGACAGTTGGTGTGAATACATGGCGGATGGCTTGTATCTTGTCTCCAAAAATCTTTCTGTTGGGGATGAATGTGCCATATATCTTGGTGGATAGCCCAAGGCTGAGGCTCCAGTTGTAGACGTTGTGGAAACCGTATGTAGTGTCAGCCAACTCCACTTGACGACTATTGTCCCATGAACGTGTGATTTTGTTGCTGTACATCCTGTCGGTAAAGTTGAACGAGGGGTTCACGTTGATATAGTCAAACAGGGTGAAGTTTCCGCTTATGGGGATGTTGTGTTGGAAGCCATTCTGCCAGTCTTTCACAATATTGGCATGCATCAGCTTGTCTTCTTTGGTGTTTATGGAGTTGCTGAAGTGGCCGGTGTAGCTCATGGCTATTTTCTCAAACCATTTTTCTTTGCCTGCTGCTTTCTTGCGTTTGAAGGGGTAGAATCTGCTGATGGATATGTTTAGGTCAGGAAGAGTCATGGCAATGGTAGTGTCGCGCATGTTTTGAGAGAGGTTGGCTGTGGTGCTCAAAGTCATGCCAATACTTGAAAATTGCGTGTTGAAGCTTACCGACGAGGTGCGGGTGCTTTGAGTCATCGCCTGAGGATTGTACATGCTGGTCAGGTTGTTGGGCTCATAACTGGATGTGGCAAAGTTGACACTGGCAGACAATGAATGGAATGGATTGGCCTTTGCGTCCTGGCGATGGCTCCACTGCACTTTGAAACTCTCCTGCTCTGCAAAGTCGGGCATGCCTTTGTCGCCTGTTTTCGTGTCTTGATAACTGAAATGGAAACTGCCATTGTAGCGGTAGCGCTTTTTGTAATTGCTTGCCGCTGAGATGCCCCATGAACCTTTGGTGTAGATTTCACCAATGAGTTTCAAATCCATTTTGTCGTTTATGGCAAAATAATATCCTCCATCACGCAGGTAGAAGCCCCTTGAGTTCTCGTCTCCGTAAGTAGGCATTATGAATCCACTGGAATAACTCTTGGTGAAAGGGAAAAAGCCGTATGGGATGGCCAATGGCAGGGGAACGTCTGCCACCACCAAGTAGGCAGACCCGAACACAACGTCTTTGCCAGGCCTCACTTTCGCCCGTGATAGTGCGATGTAGAAATCAGGATGCTCCTCGTCGCATGTGGTGTATCGGCCATGCTCCAAATACAGGTTTCCGTTGGCGTCGCGCTTGGCATGTTCGCTGAATATGTATCCATCCTGCTGTTCTGTGTATGCGTTGTCTATGAAACCTTTCTTGCTCTTGAAATTGTATAGGATGGTGTCGCTTTCATACTCGTCGCTGCCCATTTTGAAGACCGGCGTGCCTTTAAGGCCTTTTGTCGTTGTGCTGTCTGATATGCCAGTGGCGTCCACCAGGCTCTTGTCCATGTTTATATGCACTTGTTCGCTTGTCAGGTGCATCTCTTCATAGTCCACTTTAGAGTCGCCGTAGAGGTATGCATTTTTGGAAGATGCATCGTAGACCAATGAGTCTTCAGCTGTGAATGTCACTGGTGAGTCTATTCCATTGGGCTTTGCGCGGTTGATGGAGTCAAGTCGCAAAGAATCGTCCACCGCCTTGTTGTGATGGTATATGGCCAGTTGCAGGGAGTCCATGTTGAGCGTGTCCACTGAAATGCTGTCGCCAATGGAATTCCCCATCATGATTGTATCTATGAAAAGGCTGTCTTGGTTTTTGGGAACTAATGTCGTGTCGTCATCTACTAGTTTTCCATGCCTGCCGTGTGGAATGGCACGCATGGGTGTTTGGGCCATCGTGAGCACTATGGCCGCAAGCAGGAGAGTGATAACGCCTTTTGTTCTCATTCAAAATGCAAAATTACGCATTTATGATGGAATAATCTTTGCTTTTTCTTATTTTAACAACAAAAACAAGGAAAGTGGGGAGACAAAAATTATTCTTTGAACATATGTGTATGGTGTAATAGTGCTGTCACTCGAAGATGCTAGCCCAATGACGGAAGCGTGCCACGCCTGCAGTTCCAAATTTTGAAAGGCTGCTTTCTGCTTGCTCTATGCTTTTCTCCTGGTCAAGGTGGGTCTTGGAGAAAAACTTGTCGGCATAGCAAATCAACTGTTCGGTTATTGTTTCAGGAAGAAAACTCTGATGGGGGAGGGGCAATTGCTGGCTTGTGATGTCATCGAGTGAAAGGCCGGCGCCGGTATGTCGTTCACATATTCGAGCGTGTGCCTCGTAGCCTTCCGACCTCATGATGGATGCTCCAAGTATGCCATGGCAGATGTATGGCTCTTTGCCATGACAGTGGATGCCGGGGGCGTCGGTCAGGAATATGCCGATGTCGTGAAGCATGGCGGCTTCTTCCACAAAACGTAGGTCGAGGTTTAGTTCGGGGTGAGAAACGGCAATCTGTAGCGCTTTATGCGCTACAGATTGACTGTGGATTATTAGTATTTCACGCAATTTTGTATCGTGCGGATAATACTTGTCTATGATTTTCTGGTAATCCAAGTATGCCATGGGCATTTTCTTGATTGATATCAGGTGGGGTTAATTGTCGTTCGGACGTTCAATATATGCTATGACATCACCCTTTTGCACTTTGCTGCCACGTTTGGCGTTGATTTCCACCAATTTGCCTCCAAGTGCCGCAGGCACGTCTACAATCTCGCCCCATGGAGCTTGGATGTAGCAGAACTTGTCGCCTTCTTTGTATTCCTTGCCGATGAATGGTTCCACTGTGGGGGCGCATTCACCTTCACCATTGAACTCCCAGTATATCTGACCCTTGACAGGTGCAACAACAGCATCAGCCTTGGCATGCTTGAATTCAGATAGCTGTTGGGGTGTGAGCTTGGCGCCGAGTTTCGCATCTTTGGCTTTTTGCAAGTCGGCAAGGAAGTTCTTCTTGGCCTGGCCGCTCTTGAAGTTGCGGTATTGCTCTGGGTGCATGCCAAGTTCGTAGAGCTCTTCGTCGTCTTGACCATATTCCCATCCGTTCTCGTCCATCTCCTTGCGGAAGTCATCGAGGGCATTCGGGATGAGTGTGTGTGGGTCTGCATCGGTGAACTCGCGTCCTTGTTTTGCTGCCAACTCTTTTAGTTCTGGAGCGATTTCGCCAGGTATGCGTCCGCTCTTTCCAAGAACCATGCCCCACATCGCATCGTCCATCATAACATAGCGACCCTTGCCTTGCTCCAATGTGAGAAGGTTTGTCAGGGCGATGTTCTTCACGTATTGTGAGAATGGGGTAACCAGTGGTGGGTATCCAACCTTTGGCCAGACATAAGCCACTTCATCGAAGAGTTTTACCAACAGGTCGTCGATGCTCAGTTCTGGCTCACCTTTCTTGGCACGGGTCTTGTTGATGATTTGATGTATGCCGCCCAAGTCGGCCATCATGCTGCCCATCATGCCACCTGGCAGTCCGCATCCCAAGAGCAGAGAACTCATGTGTTTGTTGCCTGGGTTGATGAAATATCCCAGCCAGTCGTCGATGAACTCTTGTGTAAGTGAACGAGCCTTCATGTAGGCTTTCATGTTGATGTCTGCCACTTCAAATCCCTCGTTCTTCAACATGCTTTGCACGGAGATGATGTCGGGATGCACCTTTCCCCATGACAAAGGCTCGATGGCGGTGTCGATGATGTCGGCTCCATTGTTGCACACTTCGAGGATGGAAGCCATCGAGAGGCCCGGTCCGGAGTGGCCATGGTATTGGATGATGATGTCGGGATGCTTGTCTTTGATGGCTTTTGTCAATTTGCCTAGCATGGCTGGCTGTCCTATTCCTGCCATGTCCTTCAGACATATTTCCTGGGCGCCTGCTGCTATCACTTCGTCGGCGATGCGGCTATAGTACTCCACTGTGTGGACGGGAGAAGTGGTGATGCAGAGAGTGGCTTGTGGTGTCATGCCAGCCTCGAGAGCCCATTTGATGCTTGGAATGATGTTGCGTGTGTCGTTGAGACCGCAGAAAATACGTGGGATGTCGACACCTTGGGCATGCTTCACTTTATATTGCAATTGGCGCACATCATCTGGAACTGGGTACATGCGCAGTGCGTTGAGACCACGATCAAGCATATGGGTCTTTATGCCTACTTCGTTGAAAGGCTTGCAGAATGCTCTCACAGCAGCATTGGGATTCTCACCGGCCAATAAATTTACTTGCTCGAAGGCTCCACCATTTGTTTCTACACGAGCAAAGCAACCCATGTCGATTATAGCTGGGGCTATGCGCTCTAACTGGTCCTTTCGAGGCTGAAATTTGCCTGACGATTGCCACATGTCCCTGTAGACAAGACTAAACTGGATTTTCTTTTTCATTGTTATCAGTTTAAAGTTTGATATAAAGGTTTTTTGTGCATTTTCTTTCGTGGGCAAAGTTAGAAAAAAAATGTAGAAAAGCAAACAATGAACTTGTTTTTTTGTAGGAAATGCATTATTTTTGCACTCCATACCTGATTTCATTCTAAGAAAATCCTCTTGATATGCAATTGAGATATTTTACTCTTTTTTCACTACTCGTTGCTCTCGCCCTTTTTGTGGCGTGTGGAAAAGGTGAAGACAAACAAAGCATGAACGAAGATGTCATCCTGCCGAAGTCATACATTGCCGTCGGTGATTCCATGATTTACGGACTTGCTTGTGATGGCTGTTCTGATTCTGTGTTGGTGTTGCTTCCAGATTCAGGTGGAGACCCTGTTTATTACAACATACTTGAAGCCAGAATGAACCGCAAAGTGTTTGGACGACCAAGCGTTGGCGACAATTTGGCTATCATGATAGACTCTTTGAATCCAGATGTTGTCACAATGCTTGTCAATATCGAGAAAGTGAAAGGGACTTGGTATTATTACGAAATGCCCCACCTGCGCCATCATATTGCCCAACGTGACAGCAGCGCAGTGAAGAATGTGTTGACACCTGAGCAAATGGAACGGAGGGATTCGTTCCTAAGGTCATATATGGTGCCAAGGGAATACGTCTATACTCTTAAACGAGACTATACCATGGTGGCTTCTGGAGGACCACCACGCAATTCTTCACTCGATGCCAACACTCCCGTTGAGTATCCTAAAATCAAACGTTACACGGAATGGCACCTGCATAATGGCAAGCTTATTCTGACATACGGAGGCATGGCGGTTTCAGGAGGGCGTGATTCTGTAGAGCTGGTCAACGATACTGCAGAATTTGTCTTGTTAAGGAGCGACACCATGGCTCTAAGAATCAATGGTGAGGTGAAGGGATTCAAGTTGAAACCTGACACCATTCAGTGAGAAAGAAAGAGCTTTGGGGATGATGCTCAGGAATGGCTGAAAAGGCGCTCTTCAGCCATCTTCTCGTATTTCGTGCCTTTGATGCCATAGTTGGCAAAGGGGTGGATGCTGATGCCGCCACGAGGGGTGAACAGCCCTGTCACCTCTATATATTTGGGCTGCATGAGGGCTATCAGGTCTTTCATGATGATGTTCACGCAGTCTTCATGAAAGTCACCATGATTGCGAAAACTAAAAAGATACAATTTCAGACTCTTGCTCTCCACCAAGCGTTCGTCAGGGATATAGCTGATGATGATCTCTGCAAAGTCTGGCTGCCCGGTGATGGGACAAAGAGATGTGAATTCAGGGCAATTCAGCTTCACCCAGTAGTCGTTTCCCTTGTGCTTGTTCTCGAAACTCTCCAGTACTTCTGGCGAGTAGTTCATGGAGTATTTGGTGGTCTGGCCTAATGCCTTCAGGCCTTCTTCTTTTCTTTCCATAATCAAATTGTGAATATTTTGAGAATGTCATAATTGATGCCCTCGTCATAGACATCTTCTTCCTCGTGCTTTTTCACCCAATTCACCACTTTTATAGTGATGGGCAACACCACTATCTCATAAGATGTCTTGATCACAACTTGCCAGAACATAAGCATTGGCAGTTCGCTGGTTGGAATGACACCCATAAATGCGATAGGGAAAAAAATCAAAGAATCGGCACCTTCACCCAAAATCGTGCTGAATATGGCGCGCAAAGAAAAATGCTTGCCTTTTGATTTCACTTTCATCTTGCTCATGACATAGGCGTTGGTGAAACTGCCGATGATGAATGCCATGAATGATGCAAATGCTATGCGGGGGGCAAGTCCGAAGATGGCATGGAAACCTGCATCGTTGTCCCAATATGGCGCGCCTGGGATGATGTCGCACAACCCGCATACAGCAACAAAAAAGAAATCCATCAGGAATCCGGTCCAAATGAGAAGACGCACTTTGCTGTAGCCCCATACCTCACATACGCAGTCGTTTATGATGTATGAGATGGGAAATATCAAAATGCCGCCTGTTAAACTAATTGGGCCTAAGGCAATTTGTTTGGCACCCAAGAGGTTTGCTGTAATGAGGCAAACCGTGAAAAGTATGCTGAAAAGCATGAACAGCACACTTACTTTTGTCTGTTTTGTTTTCATTTTCTTGTTTTTTAAGAGGTTGCAAGCACTCTGTTTTCAAAAATAGTTTGCAAAGGTACACTTTTTCTCCCAAATAATGCACGTTTCAAATAAAAATATTATTTTTGCAAACGAATTTTATGTGGTTTAAGATATGATGAAAAGACTTATTTCTGTTGTCATGGTTTCAGCCATTGCTACATTGGTAGGAGCACAGGTCCAAATGAAAGTTAGCGGCGTTTGTGCACCCGACGTGGATACGGTAGTGGTATTTGATTTGTCTCATGGTGTGACAAGGGCAAAAATACCTGCCAAAAATGGCTCTTTCTCTTCCACATTGCCTTTGAATGAAAATGAACTCGTGGGAGTGGGAGGGAAAAAGTACTACATGCCTTTTTTTGCTGATGAAAAAGGGGTAGTGATTGACTTGGTGAAACGCACTCTTGTGGGGTCTCCTCTCAACGAGATGGCTTGCCGGTGTGATAACTCCATGGACTCTCTTGACGCGGTGATTACTGCAAAGATGGAAAAATTAATGCAACAGTCGAAAGAGGGTGACGAGGCCTTTGCACGTGAGCAAATGGAAAGTCTTATGAAAGAGCGACTGAACAAGCGCAATGAAATCCTCAAGCCATACAAGTTGACACTTGTTCCGGCTGCCTTCCTGCCAGACATGTGCATGGAGATGCCGTATGAAATGATTGAACCATGGCTCAAGGGGGAAGCGCCTTATCTTAGCCATCCAAGAATGCAGGTTGCCAAGAGTTATGCAGAAGGATTGAAGAAAAAAAGACCCGGACTCAAGTTTACCGACTTGACAATGAGAGACATGGATGGAAAAATCCGTCGCTTGAGCGAATGGTGTGGAAAGGGAAACTATGTGCTTGTGGATTTTTGGGCAAGCTGGTGTGGACCTTGCCGGCAGGAAATGCCCAATGTGGTGGAGTCTTATGTGAAATACCATTCCAAGGGGTATGAGATTGTTGGTGTTTCTTTCGACAGCAAGGCAGATCCTTGGAAGGCTGCTGTAAAGCAACTTGGTATGGACTGGGTGCAAATATCCGACCTGAAAGGTTGGCAAAGCGCTGCTTCAGATGCATACGGGGTGATTGCAATACCTTCTAATATACTGCTTGATGGAGAAGGAAAAATTGTAGCCTACGACCTTAGAGGTGAAAAACTGATGTCAAAGCTAAAAGAAATCTATGGCTTTTGACCAAAGACAATAGATGGCTCATTTTGAAAAAGTGGGTGCTCGAGATTATGAATCACATAATTCTGGGCACCCGCTTTGTTGTTGCTATATGGCTTGATAGATGAGCCAGCTCATGTAAATCCCAAATAGAATGGTGAGAACTGCGCCTTCCCACCGCTCCACCTTGAAGCGGGTGAATGAAAACAGCCATAGCAGGAAGATGCTGATAGTCATTGTTCCCAAGTCAATAGGAGTTATGCCGCTTATGTGCATGGGGCAAATAAGGCCTGTTGCACCAATAATCAGCAAGATGTTTATCACATTGCTGCCTATTACATTGCCAATGGCGATGGCACTTTGACCTTTGCGGGCGGCTACCACGCTGGTGGCAAGTTCGGGCAAAGATGTGCCTCCTGCAACAATGGTCAGACCGATGATGGCTTCCGATACACCTAATGACTGGGCTACCTTCGTGGCAGCATCAACGAATATGTTGCTGCCGAAAATAAGACATGCCAAACCTACTATCACTAATGCTATTGCTTGAAGTATGGAATGTGGCTTGGCTTCTTCTTCTTCTGTATTGGAGGATGGGTCGGACCCTTTCTTCTTTGCATTCTTCAATGTCAAGAACATGAATAAGATAAATGCTGCAAACAATATTATGGCATCTATTCGTGATATGTCATGGTCGAGGCACATCAGCATCAAAGCCACACTCCCAAATACAGCCCATGGAATGTCTTTCTTCACAGTGCTGTGCAATATTGTCATAGGGGCTACCATGGCCGCTACACCAACAATTAGCATGGTGTTGAAGATGTTGCTGCCTACTACGTTGCCAACTGCCAAGTCGGGGGTGCTTTTCAATGCTGAAACCATGCTTATGCATAATTCAGGCATAGAGGTTCCCATGGCTACTATGGTCAGTCCGATTACGATTTGGGGGATTTTCAAACGTTGGGCAATGGCCACCGAACCATCGGTCATGCGGTCGGCTCCCCATATTACCAATACTATACCTAATACAATTAATAATAGATTCAATATCATTTTGATTGCTACTTTTTTGTTCTTGTTGAGGATTATGCTTTTCTTGATTAATGAAACAAGTGACCCAACATGGCGCAAATGATTTCCAAGCCTTCACGGTCTGTATCATCAAATGATTTCAATTCGGTTGAGTCGATATCAAGCACTGCCACCACTTCTCCATTTGAACCTTTGACAGGAACTACTATTTCAGAACGCGAGAGAGAAGAACATGCTATGTGCCCAGGGAATTGCTCCACATCATCTACGATGACTGTTTCCTCACGAACCCATGCGGAACCACATACACCGCGACCGCGACCAATGCTGAAGCATGCAACAGTTCCTTGAAATGGACCCAATAGCAGATTTTCACCTTCCACAATATAGAAGCCCACCCAGAAAAAACGCTCGCCAAAAGCGGTACGTAGTGTGGCTGTCACGTTGGCCAAGACTCCTACGAGATTGCTTTCGCCTGCAATGAGACTCTCCAATTGTGGTATAAGTGATTGGTAGACTTCATGGCGGTCAGACTGCTCCTTAGTTTCTATTTGTATTTCCTTGCTCATATCTGTCTCAATGGTTTTCAGCCTGCAAAGTACACTCTTTTTTTCGACATGACCAAATATGATGGCATGATAATATGTGTTTTTGGAAAAATACTTGGATAAAAGGTGAAGTAGGCTGAATGAAGGGCGGAAAGCATGGTTTGTAAATTTGGAAAGGAATTGTTGCATAAGCCAATAATAAAAGCGTGTTGATTTGGATTGTTCAAAATAAAGGGATATATTTGCAGTTCGGTTAGGTGCATTTGTGTAAAACCTTCTTGCGAAAAACTTGTTGGGCAAATGGCCGTTTGATAGAGCAAAAAGTTCTTGTTATCAATTAATTATAAATGAAATGACAGAAAAGGAGAAAATGCTGTCGGGTAATGTATATTCTGCAGTAGACCCACAATTGCTTGAGGAATTGATGGCAACTAAAGAGGTTGTCCGTGAATATAATGCATTGCGTTCTTCTGAGCGCGAGAAAATGCTTGAATTGCTGAAAACGCTGTTGGGATACATTGCCGATGACAAGATAATAATCAACCAACCTTTCTATTGTGATTATGGAAAGCAAATAAGTGTGGGAAAGCGTTTCTTTGCCAATTTCAACTTCACAGTGCTCGACGAGGCTTGCGTCACTATTGGTGATGACTGTTTTGTCGGACCTAATGTCAGCATATATACGGCTTGCCATAGTACAGACCCAAGACAACGGAACAGCCGAAAGGAATGGGCCATGCCTGTCAAGATAGGAGACAACGTATGGATAGGAGGAAGTGTGACCATCTTGCCTGGGGTGGTGATTGGCGATAATGTGACCATAGGTGCTGGCTCTGTGGTGGTGGACGACATTCCGCCTTGTTCCATTGCTGTTGGTAATCCGTGCCGGGTGGTCAAAACACTGGATGCGCAGGAAGAGAAAAATGAAAGAGTGTAACTGTTTTTGGGCATTTTTGCTTCATTTTTTATCTTTTATGTATCATTTTGCTGTTTCTTTTAAGAAGAAATGCTTTTTTACTTGCATTTTGGCTTGATTTGTTCTTTTTTTTGTACTTTTGCAATCCTTAATCATTTCATTCTTTTTTTATTATGGCCAAACAGAAAAGATTCATTCTCCAAGAAAGCGAAATTCCTACAAAGTGGTATAATATTCAGGCTGAAATGCCTAACAAGCCTTTACCTCCTCTCAATCCAGGGACCAAAGAGCCTCTGAATCCTGAAGACTTGGCTCATATTTTCAGCCTGGAATGTTCAAAACAAGAACTCGACACCACACACCCGTGGATTGACATTCCGGAGCCTGTTCTTGAAAAATACAAGTATTATCGTGCTACTCCGCTTGTCAGGGCTTACGCCTTGGAAGAAGCTTTGGGTACGCCAGCACACATTTATTTTAAAAATGAAAGCGTAAATCCCCTTGGCTCACACAAAATCAATTCCGCACTTCCACAATGCTATTATTGCAAAGAAGAGGGTATTACTAATGTCACTACTGAGACAGGAGCCGGACAATGGGGTGCGGCACTAAGCTATGCTGCCAAGGTGTTTGGTTTGGAAGCTGCTGTATATCAAGTGAAAATTTCAATGCAGCAGAAGCCATATCGTTCTTCTATCATGCGCACCTTCGGGGCTACAGTGGAAGGCTCGCCTTCAATGTCGACGAGGGCAGGAAAGGATATCATTACGCGAGACCCCATGCACATGGGCTCACTCGGAACAGCCATATCGGAGGCAGTGGAATTGGCTACCACCACACCAAAATGCAAGTATACATTGGGCTCTGTTCTTAATCATGTCTCTTTACATCAGTCGGTAATAGGACTCGAAGCAGAAAAACAAATGGAGATGGCTGGAGAGTATCCCGACAAGGTGATTGCTTGCTTTGGTGGCGGCTCCAATTTTGGTGGCATCGCATTCCCTTTCATGAGGCACAATTTTACAGGAGAGAGGAATACCGAATTTATTGCTGCAGAGCCGGCAAGCTGTCCTAAACTGACACGTGGCGTCTTCGACTATGACTTTGGAGATGAGGCTGGATACACACCATTGCTTCCCATGTTCACTTTGGGGCATGACTTCAAACCTGCCAATATTCATGCAGGAGGACTTCGCTATCATGGTGCAGGAATGATTGTGAGCCAGCTGATTAAAGATGGTTTCATGTATGGAGTGGATATTCCACAATTGGAAACTTTCGAGGCTGGCATCCTTTTCAGCCGCACAGAGGGCATCATTCCAGCTCCAGAAAGTTGCCACGCCATAGCTGCCACTATAAGGGAGGCTCTCAAATGCAAGGAAACAGGAGAAAAACAAGTGATTCTCTTTAATCTCAGTGGACATGGCTTGATTGACATGACATCTTACGACCAGTTTATTAATGGCGACCTACGTAATTATGAACTGACCGATCAGGACTTGGCCAAGAGTATGGCAAACTTGCCACATCTTATCTGATTGTGAACCAGCCTGCTTAAGACTTTTGATGTGAAAAAACATGTCAATGTGATTTAAGTATTCGGCCTGTTTCTTGAATCGGGCAATAAAAATAACGCTAAGGGCTTTGCGCATGTCCTTAGCGTTATTGTTATGGTGCTGGTGCTTCGTTAGGAAACAAGTATCAGCTCTACAAGTAATGATATGTCAGCTACTGTTATTTCTCCGTTGGAATCAAGGTCGCCACGCTCCTCAACAAGCTTAATGCTTTCTTCGTCAGTCTGCATGGCACCTAATATATATTTAACCAACAAGGTGACATCCGTGACTGATAATTCACCATCATTGTTCACATCGCCCATCATGAAAGATGAGTTGTTGGAAAAATACATCTTGGTTAGGTCTTCCAATGATATGACATGGTTTTCTGTGCCATTTACAGCTTTCAGCATTCCATCTTTGAATGTGATAACTGTACCAACGGCTGTAATATTCTCTTTTGATCCGTTCGCTTTCTCGAATGTAAGAAATGTGTAGTCGTCTGCATAGACTGAACTTTCAATAACAAATGCCATGAGCAAGGCAAATATGTATCTCATATGTTTAATTTGTTTAGTTGCTTTGTCTCTGTTTTGAGATTTATGTTTGTTGATGCAAAAATACGAATATTATTGTTAATACTAAAAAATATTCTACCAAAAAACCTTTTTCATCAACAAAAGGGGGACTCTATTTCTGACAAGCAGGTACTCGATAATAGTGGATTCTTTTTATGTTCCATGATGTATGATGACTATTGTATTTCCAACAAAAAGTGATATTGTTAAATTGCATGGGTGTTTCTTTGCCGTTTGCAAAAATATCACTACTTTTGCACCAATTAAATCAATAAATATATAAATAATGTACAGGACTCATACTTGTGGAGAGTTGAGGCTCACTGATACCGGCAAGAAGGTAACGCTTGCAGGATGGGTGCAGAGAAGCCGAAAAATGGGTGGCATGACTTTCGTAGATTTGCGCGATAGATATGGGCTCACCCAACTGGTGTTTAACGAAGAAAAAGACAGCGAATTGTGTGCTCGTGCCAATAAATTGGGGCGTGAATACTGCATACAAATCTCTGGCCTCGTGAGTGAGAGGGAAAGTAAAAACCCCAAAATGCCTACTGGGGAGATTGAAATTATAGTTGATGAACTGTCTGTGCTCAGCGAAAGTGCCACTCCTCCTTTCACCATCGAGGACAATACTGATGGCGGGGATGACATAAGAATGAAATACAGGTATCTTGACCTCAGGAGAAATGCAGTGAGGAAGAACCTTGAATTGAGGCACAAAATGACTATCGCTATAAGAAATTTCCTTGATTCAAAGGATTTCATAGAGGTGGAAACCCCCATACTTATAGGCTCTACACCCGAGGGGGCAAGGGATTTTGTCGTGCCTTCACGAATGAACCCGGGGCAATTCTATGCTTTGCCACAAAGTCCTCAGACTCTTAAACAGCTGCTCATGGTCAGCGGATTTGATAGGTATTTCCAAATCGCAAAGTGCTTCCGTGATGAAGACCTCAGAGCTGACAGACAACCGGAGTTTACACAAATCGACTGTGAGATGAGTTTCGTTGACCAGGAGGATGTAATCTCCATATTTGAAGACATGTGCAGACATCTGTTCAAGGAAATTCTCAATGTGCAACTGCCAGAAAAATTGCAGCAAATGACATGGCACGAGGCAATGAGACGATATGGAAGCGACAAGCCAGACTTGCGTTTTGGCATGGAATTCGTGGAACTTATGGATTTGCTTCAGACAGGTTCTTTCCCCGTGTTCGATCAAGCAGCATATATCGGTGGCATATGTGTGCCAGGATGTGCAGCATATACACGCAAGCAACTAGACCAACTCACTGACTTCGTGAAACGTCCCCAAGTAGGAGCAAAGGGACTGGTTTATGTTAAATATAATGCCGACGGAACTATCAAAAGCAGTGTCGACAAGTTCTACTCGCAGGAAACGCTTCTTGCACTGAAAGAGAAAATGGGTGCCAATGATGGCGACTTGGTGCTAATTCTTAGTGGAGACAACGCAAACAAGACAAGGGTGCAATTATGTACGCTACGTCTGGAAATGGGCGAAAGGCTTGGACTGCGTGACAAAAACAAATTTGAGTGCTTGTGGATTGTTGATTTCCCACTTTTCGAATGGAGTGATGAAGAGCAGAGACTCATGTCGACTCACCACCCATTCACCATGCCCAATCCAGATGACATTCCTCTTCTGGAAACCCAGCCGGAGCGTGTGAGAGCCAAGGCTTACGACTTCGTATGCAATGGCGTGGAAGTAGGAGGTGGCAGTCTGCGTATCCATGACAGCAAATTGCAGGAAAAGATGTTTGACATACTTGGATTCACACCCGAAAGAGCTATGGCACAGTTCGGATTCCTTATCAACGCTTTCAAGTTTGGTGCACCACCTCATGCAGGACTTGCTTTCGGACTAGACCGTTTCGTATCTATCTTTGCTGGCCTTGACAGTATTAGAGATTGCATCGCTTTCCCCAAAAACAATAGCGGAAGAGATGTGATGCTCGACGCTCCTTCACAATTAGACCCTAAACAGTTGCAAGAATTGCAAATTAAGGTTGATTTATGTCAAGAAAAACAATAAAATTGTAATTTTGAGCATGCCACATGCCATTTATTGGTAAAAAAATTAGAAGAATTGAAATAAAACCACTAATTTTGCAGCGGATTTAAGATGTTGATACATAATAAGTTCAACTATATTTAATTTGTTTTACTAAAATTATGGCAGAAAAGAAGACAACAAAGGCTGCAACAGAGAAGAAAGTGGCCGCAGAGAAGAAGACAACCACCCGTAAGACAGTGAAGAGAGCTGAAATCGTTATCAATGCAGAAAACGTAGGTTTCAAGGCTGGTGATGTGTACCAGGCTTTGGCTGCTGATAAAAAAGCACTGAGCGTTAAGGACATTGCCAAAATGGCAAATATCACTGAGGCTGAAACACTGCTCGGTATTGGATGGCTCTTCAAAGAGGGTAAGATTAAGGGTGAAAATAATCTCATCACACTTGCATAATCTCTAAATCACATATTAAAATTGCCAGCATTTGCATGATGCTGGCAATTTTTTTTCTTTTACTCCTTTCTTATTAATACCACATTCTTTGTTTTAGGTTATTTTATCTATTAGACGCAGTTTTTTTCACTCACTTTTATTATTTGCAATCAAAAAAATATACTATCTTTGCAACAATGATTAAATCATCATACTATGTCAAAAAGATATTTATTAGGTTTCGATGTCGGCAGTAGTTCTGTCAAGGCATCGCTCGTGGATGCAGATTCAGGTGCATGTGCTGCATCAGCATTCTTTCCCGATAGTGAAGCTCCCATCAAGGCTCTGAAGGCAGGATGGGCTGAGCAAGAACCAGATTCTTGGTGGAACTATGCCAAGATGAGTCTGAAAAAGATTATGGCTGATACTGGAGCCAAGGGTGAAGAAATCAAGGCTATCGGTATCTCGTATCAGATGCATGGATTGGTGTGCGTGGACAAAAATCTGCAAGTGCTAAGGCCTGCAATCATCTGGTGCGACTCAAGGGCTGTCCCGTATGGAGAAAAAGCTTTTTCAGAGATAGGTGCTGAAAAATGTTTGGGCCACTTGCTCAACTCGCCAGGTAACTTCACTGCTGCAAAGCTCGCTTGGATGAAGGACAATGAGCCGGAACTTTTTGAAAAGGTTTATAAGTTCATGCTCCCAGGCGACTATCTTGCCATGAAGCTTAGTGGCGTGGTGAATACAACTATTAGCGGACTTAGTGAAGGAATGTTCTGGGACTTCAGAGAGAAAAAGGTGGCTGATTTCCTTATGGACTATTTTGGATTCGACAACTCTACTGTTCCAGATATAGTGCCCACATTCAGCGTGCAAAGTGAAGTCTGCGAGGCTGCCGCCGCCGAACTCGGACTTAAGGCGGGAACTCCTATTTCATATAGGGCTGGTGACCAACCCAATAATGCATTGTCTCTTAATGTGTTTAATCCGGGTGAAATTGCTTCTACTGCCGGTACTTCGGGAGTTGTTTATGGCGTGCTCGGGGAAATCAATTACGACAAGAAGAGCAGGGTGAACACCTTCGCACATGTGAACTATACCGAGCAGCTCGACCGCCTGGGAGTGTTGCTGTGCATCAACGGAACTGGCATATTGAATGCATGGGTGAGAAGAACCATAGCTCCAGAGGGAATCTCTTATGCAGACATGAACGACTATATGGCTTCTGTGCCTATTGGTAGTGATGGCGTCACTATCATTCCTTTTGGAAATGGTGCTGAGAGAGTCCTTGAAAACAAGGAGGTGGGATGCTCCATTAATGGGGTCAATTTCAACAAGCATGGGAAAGCTCATCTCATGAGGGCTGCTCAAGAGGGCATTGTCTTCAGCTTCTGTTATGGCATGGAAATCATGCAGCAAATGGGCATGGACATCAAGAAGATCCATGCAGGAAAGGCAAACATGTTCTTGAGCCCGCTGTTCCGGGATACATTGGCCGGTGTCAGTGGGGCAACAATCGAGCTGCTTGAGACTGATGGCAGTGTGGGTGCTGCAAAAGGTGCCGGAATGGGATGTGGCATTTACAAAGACAACGAGGAAGCATTCGCCTCTCTCAAGAAGTTGGCTGTCATTGAACCCGACGAGAGCCATCGCAAAGAATACCTGCAGGCATATGCCAACTGGAAAGAACGTTTGACCAAGATCATTTGAAATTTTTGGAACTTTAAATATTATTAATTGATAATTATCATTTTATTCACAACTTATTCTTTATAATATCTTATTATGGCAAAAGAGTATTTTCCGTTTACCGGTAAAATTCCTTTCGAAGGAAAAGAGAGCAAAAATGTAATGGCATTCCACTACTATGAACCAGAGAAAGTGGTCATGGGAAAGAAAATGAAGGACTGGCTGAAATTTGCCATGGCTTGGTGGCACACTCTGGGCGGTGCTTCTGCTGACCAATTTGGTGGACAGACACGTAGCTATGAATGGGATAAAGCAGAGGATGCCGTGCAGCGCGCAAAGGACAAGATGGACGCTGGATTCGAAATAATGGACAAACTGGGCATCGAATATTTCTGCTTCCATGATGTAGACCTCGTTGAAGAGGGTGCTACCATCGAGGAGTATGAGGCTCGCATGAAGGCTATCACAGACTATGCTCAAGAGAAGATGAAACAATTCCCAAACATCAAGCTGCTCTGGGGTACAGCTAATGTGTTTGGCAACAAACGATATGCCAATGGCGCATCTACTAATCCTGATTTCGACGTTGTGGCTCGTGCCATCGTGCAAATCAAGAATGCTATCGATGCTACTATCAAGCTCGGTGGCACCAACTATGTGTTCTGGGGTGGACGTGAGGGATACATGAGCCTTCTCAACACTGACCAAAAACGTGAGAAAGAACACATGGCTACCATGCTTACAATGGCTCGCGACTATGCAAGGGCTAAGGGATTCAAAGGCACTTTCCTCATTGAGCCAAAACCAATGGAGCCTTCAAAGCACCAATATGATGTGGACACAGAGACCGTCATAGGATTCCTTCGCGCTCATGGACTTGACAAGGACTTCAAGGTGAATATCGAGGTTAACCACGCTACCTTGGCTGGACATACCTTCGAGCATGAACTGGCTTGCGCTGTGGATGCAGGAATGCTTGGATCTATTGATGCAAACAGAGGCGATGCTCAGAATGGATGGGACACCGACCAATTCCCAATCGACAACTTCGAACTCACACAGGCCATGATGGAAATCATTCGCAATGGTGGTCTCGGTAATGGCGGCACCAACTTTGATGCCAAGATCCGCCGCAACTCTACAGATCTCGAGGACTTGTTCATTGCCCACATCAGCGGCATGGACGCCATGGCACGTGCTCTTGAAAATGCTGCTGCCATCCTTGAGGAGAGCGAACTGCCAGCAATGAAGAAGGAGCGTTATGCAAGCTTCGATAGTGGCATTGGAAAAGATTTCGAAGATGGCAAACTGTCTCTCGAGCAGGTTTATGAATATGGCAAGACCGTAGAAGAGCCCAAGCAGACTTCCGGCAAGCAAGAGAAATACGAGACTATCGTTGCTCTCTATGCCAAATAATAATCATGCTTGACATGAATAACGAAACGCCATTGGCCTTCTGGTCAATGGCGTTTCTCTGTTGGTCGTAAATCAGGATTTCTTCTTTAGTACATGCTTGAATAAGAAGTAGGCACATACTACAAGAACTATGCCTATTATGCCCCATTTGATGTAGTCGCCATATTCCACCAACTTGTCTTCGAGTTGGCTCTCCGGCACAAATGAATGCATGTACCATCCAAGTGCTGCAAGGATGGCATGCCATACACCGGCACCAATGGTCGTGTATAGTAGAAATTTCCAATAAGGCATTTTCGACAGACCGGCAGGGATGGATATCAAGTGGCGTATGCCTGGTATCAGACGGCCTGTCAGGGTGGCAACCACACCATGGTCGTAGAAATATTTCTCGCTCTTCTCCACCTTTTCTTGATTAAGAAGGCATAAATGGCCTAAATGGCTGTTTGCGAATCTGTATATGATTGGGCGGCCCAGGAAATAGCCTGCCCAATAATTGATGGATGCTCCCACGTCAGCTCCTATCGTTGCAAAAAGAATTACCAAAAATACATTCAGGTGGCCTCCAGCGGCATGGTAAGCGGCAGGGGATACCACAAGCTCTGAAGGTACGGGGACGACGGTGCTCTCTAGTAGCATCAAGATGAATATGGTCGTATAATTAAGATTGCCCAAAAGGGTTGATATCCAATTCATGATATTGGTTGTTTTATAGCGTAATCGTAATATTCATTGGGCGACATGCCCTCTGGAAACATTGTGCCCAACAAGGCACGTGTGGCAACTGGTGACTTTTCGATGGCTTCCTTGAGGTGGTGAAGATAGGCATCGCGCATCTTCAAGTCGTAGGCACATATTGACAGATATGCATGTGCCTGAGGTATCTTGTCCAAATCAGAAGCATCCAGAGAACTTATAATTCTGTAGGCTATCTCCACAAAGTCGTTGTCATAGAGAGACACACCTACACGAAGCATTATGTGTGGGTCGTAGTGGGAGTTTGCAATAGCCGACTTGTAGCAGTGGCGCGCTTCTTCCGTTTGGTCGTTCTCACAATAAACGTGACCCCTAAACACCAACAATTCGTTGGGGTCGCACAATGGCGACTCTTCCATCTTCTTCAGACAATCCAGTGCCTTTGGCAAGTCGTGTCTGTGACTATGGGCGAAAGTCTCTTCTTGATATATCTCCCATAGACGGTCTGGGCAATAAATCTTGGCACGAGCCTTGGCTTGATCCAGGTATTTCAATCCTTCTTCATATTTGTCGAGGCTGAACATGCAATAGGCTGCATTGACATAACCATCTATATTGGCTTCGCGGACTTCAGATTGACGAAGAAAGTACCCCATGGCTTCTTCGTAGTTTTTCAGACGCATCAGGGCTTGCCCTTTGTAAAGCAGGGCATCATCGTCGTTGGGGTTTATGGCTATGGCATATTCGCTGCTCGTGATGGCGTTGGAGAGATTGTCCTGGGCCAACTGGGTGCTGGCAAGCATGTCCCAATAGAATGAGGTGTATGGACTTTCATCTATTAGTTGCTCGAAAATACGCTCACAACCTTCATAATCTTTTTCGTAGAACAAAATACGACCCAGTGTCTCACGATAGTCGGCTAGCTCGGTATCTTCTGACCTCTCCAGCCATTTCCTTCCCAATGTGATGCATTCGTAGTCAACAAATAGAATGGCTGCGTCCAATACGAAGTCGCAAACCTCAAAATCGTCTATTTGGTCAAGGCACGATTCCAAAAACAAGTCGGCATCCTCGCTACGGGCTGTAGCTACCAATATCTCGGCTTTTATGTAGTAATAGTCGAGGTCGCTCTTGTCGGCTATCTGCTCGGCGAGCATGTCGGCCTTTTCTGGTAAATTTTCATTCAGCAAGGCTAGACGCGCCTTGAGCACCAAGGGGCCTGTGGCACCTTCAAACATGCTGAGGGCATAGTCGGCTACTGCTATGGCTTCTGCCGGCTTGCCTTTCCAATGGTAGTACTCGGCAATGTCGGTGAGTTGGTCGGAGTCGAGATATATCGGCTTGCCAGTCTTTGCAGCATCTTCATATCTTCTCAGCAGGTTCTTGAAATCCTTGCTGTCAAAATAGTTGCCTTGCATTTCACAGACTAATTCTTCTTCGACCAAGTGTCTTTCAAACCTACCGTCTTGTTGAAGACAGGGCGTTCTGGAGTGCTGGTAAGGTCGGGGGTGAAGTAGCCTATGCGCTGGAACTGCAAATAGGAGAGGGGAGGCATCGTTGCAGCAAATGGCTCCACATAGCATTGGCTCAGCACAGTCAGCGAGTCGGGATTGATGATTTGCTTCATTGCATCCATCGTCTTGCAGTTTTGTTCTTCACAAATGGAAGCAAGTTCGTCGCGTGGGTTCTCCACCTTCCACAACCTGTCGTATAGGCGCACCTCTGCTTGAATGGCATTGTGGCACCCTACCCAGTGTAGTGTCTTTCCCTTGATTTTGCGGTCCGAACCAGGTAGCCCGCTGCGGGTCTCAGGGTCGTAGGTGCAATAAATGGTGGTCACGCGGCCGTTCTCGTCTTCGTCACATGGATGTTGCTCGTCGCATTTCACTATGTAGGCATTCTTGAGCCTCACTTCTTTTCCTGGAGCAAGACGCATGAATTTCTTGGTGGCCTCTTTCTGGAAATCATCACGCTCGATCCATATCTCACGACCAAATTCCACCGTGTGTGTTCCGTCTTCGGGATTCTCGGGATTGTTTACTGCTACTAGTTCCTCGGTCTGGCCTTCGGGATAATTGGTGATGACTACACGCACAGGGTCGAGCACTGCTGATACACGAATGGCGCGGCTATTCAAGTCTTCGCGAACGGCACTCTCCAGCAAGGCCATCTCGTTCAAGGCATCATAGGTGGTATAGCCTATCTTGTCTATGAATTTGGCAATGCTTTCCGGACTGTAGCCTCTGCGTCGGAATCCACAGATGGTAGGCATGCGTGGGTCGTCCCAACCACCTACGAGCTTCTCGTTTACCAAAGCCAGGAGATTGCGTTTCGACATGAGTGTGTAACTCAAGTTGAGCTTGTTGAACTCTGTCTGTCGTGGACCCTCATACGAATTGAATATTTCTTCGTCCATTGGCAATGGCTTTCCCTCTGCCTTAAGTTCGCCCATGTATTCCCTCATCCATGTCACGAAAAGATTGTAGAGTGGGCGATGCTCCACAAATTCCAACGTGCAGAGTGAATGGGTTACACCTTCGAGATAGTCGCTTTGGCCATGTGTGAAATCATACATGGGATATGCATTCCAGCGGTTGCCGGTGCGTATGTGCGGTATGTTCATCACACGATAGAGCAGGGGGTCGCGAAATAGCATGTTGGGATGAGCCATGTCTATCTTGGCACGCAATACAAGTGTGCCCGGGGTTGCCTCGCCACTGTTCATGTATTCGAAAAGGCGAAGGTTTTCTTCTACAGGACGGTCGCGGAAAGGACTGTTGATGCCTGGTTTTGTGGTGGTGCCTTTCTGCTCTGCAATGGTTTCGGCACTTTGCTCGTCGACGTAAGCACGTCCCTTGCGGATGAGCCATACGGCAAAATCCCATAATTCCTGGAAATAGTCGCTTGCATAGTATACGTTGGTCCATTTGTAACCAAGCCATTTTATGTCGTGCTCTATGCTCTCAATGTATTCAGTGTCCTCCTTTATAGGATTGGTGTCGTCAAAACGAAGATTGCATATGCCACCATAACGTGCTGCTATGCCAAAGTCCATGGCGATGGCTTTGGCGTGGCCGATGTGCAAATATCCGTTGGGCTCCGGGGGGAAACGGGTCTGTATCCTTCCATTGTCCTTGCCCTCTGCCAAGTCTTTCTCTACCTGCTGTTCCACAAAGTTCAGACTTCTCTTCTCCGTGCTTTCTTCTGTCGTTGCCATAGTCGTTGTTTTAGTTGTAGCTGTGAGTGGTTGGTATTCACGCTTGATATGTTCACTTGACAATTGCCATGATATGGTGATGCCAAATCATGTAATGTATGTCGAGTGTTGCTTTTGATTGCAAAATTACATTTATTTTCCCAAATTATTCCCAAATAAACTATATAAAATTGTTGTAGCCTAAAAATATGTTGTACAGCATAAAAAAATATTTGCGACTATTGTAAAAAACTCGTACTTTTGCCAACGTTATCCTGAATACAATCTTTTTACCTTAAAAAAGCTAATACCTATTGATATGGAGCCGCCCCCTCTGCGAAGAAGGGGCGGCTCGTCTGTTTCTTTTATTGCATTTGTTTTCTTATTTTATGCCTTTGGCATTGAGTGCTTGGTGGTAGCGACGTGCATTTGCCAAGTGCTCTGCTTCGGTGCGGGCATAGTTGTGAGTGCCGCTGAAGTCTTCCTTTGCACACATGTAGATGTAGTCGTGATGCTCGTAGTTGAGTACTGCTTCAAGGTCTTCCTTCATAGGGATGCGGATTGGACCAGGAGGCAAGCCCTTATATTTGTAGGTGTTGTATGGGTTGTCGGTGGTGAGCATTCTGTTGAGGATGCGGCGTACGGCAAAGTCCTGCATTGCAAATTTCACTGTTGGGTCCGACTGCAGGAGCATTCCTTTCTTCAATCGGTTGATGTAAAGCCCTGCTACAGTTGGTTTTTCCTGAGTGGCTCGCGTCTCTTCTGTTACTATGCTGGCAAGTGTGCTGACTTCTACAGGGGTCATGCCCAGGGCTTTAGCTTTATTCATGCGTTCGTCGTTCCAGTATTTGTCGTTCTCCTTTTTCATGCGGTCCAAGAATTCTTCCACTGTCACAGTCCAGTACATGTTGTAGGAATCAGGAATGAACATGCTGGCTATCGTCTGCACGTTATAGCCATATTTTTGGCAGATGTTGGAATCGGTGAGTGCTTGGAGAAGTTCCAAACTGTCAAGTTCCAATTTCTTTGAAACAGCTCCAGCAAGCCTGTCTATTGTCCTAACCGAAGGTATGGGGACATTGAGTGGTGTTTGCTCGCTACGGTACAAGGTGTTGAAGACGGCTCGTGCGCCCATGTCGTTCTTCACTTCATATCTACCATGCTTTATGTTGCTGGCAAAGTCTTTCCATTCTGCAAGTGCCTTGAAGCCCTTCATTGAATGGGGAGTGCTGAATTCGGATAGCTTGGTGTATACAGAGTCTATGTTGTCGTCACGGTCTATGTAGAGATATTGTGTCTCGCTTTCTTTCAGCATCGGGGTGTTGAGATAATAGTAATGGATGCCGAAAAGGCCCAGTGCCAATATGATGACGAGGGCCAGAATGATCTTTATCGGTTTCTTCATCTTGAATCTTTATTGTTGTTTAGGTGCAAGTTTGTTAAAATTCTACTACGCGACTGCCGTCTTCCACCTCGCGTATGTTTACTTTGACAGCGTCTTCGGGCAACAGTTCCTCTACCAGCTCTGGCCATTCTATGAAGCAAAGGCATCCGCTGAAGAAATAGTCTTCATATCCCATGTCGTAAACCTCTTCAATTTTTTTGATGCGGTAAAAGTCGAAATGGTATATCAGTTCTGCGTTCTTGGAGGAACGATATTCATTTACAATGGCAAAGGTGGGGGAGGTCACTACGTCGTCCACGCCCAATTCTTCGCATAGTGCCTTGATGAACGTGGTTTTGCCTGCTCCCATTGCCCCATAAAAGGCAAATATGGTGTTCTCGCCAATTTGTGCTACAAATTCTTGTGCTGCAGAGCGAATGTCTGCAAGACTCTTTATGGTTATCGTCATTGTGTTTATCTCTTGCGTTGTGTAAGGGTTACGATGGGTATCAGCATCTCTTCCATGGAGATGCCGCCATGCTGGAACGTGTCTTTATAGTAAGAAACGTAATAGTTGTAATTGTTGGGATAGGCGAAGAAATCAGCTCCCGTGGCAAATACATATGTTGTACTTAGGTTGGGTGCAGGAAGCTGGGCTTCTTGTGGCTTTTTTATGGCATACACTTCTTTTTGGTTGTAGCTCAAGTTCTTGCCCAATTTGTAGCGCAGGTTGGTGTTGGTGTTACGGTCGCCAATGATTTTTATGGGCTTTGATGTGCGTATGCTGCCGTGGTCGGTTGTGATTATCACCTTGTACTCCGATTGTGCAAGATTCTTGAATAGTTCGGACAGTATTGAATGCTTGAACCAGCTTTGTGTGATGGAGCGGTAGGCTGATTCGTTGTTTGCCAACTCGCGCACCATTTTTGACTCGGTGCGGGCGTGGGACAGCATGTCAATGAAATTTATCACCATTACGTTCAGGTCGTTCTTTTGCAAGTTCTTGAACTGTTGCATGAAATTCTCTGCTCCGTCGGAGTCGTTCACCTTGTTATATGAGAAGGTGTTCCTGCGGCGGAATCGTTCCAGCTGTGTCTTGATGAGAGGTCCTTCGTTCAGGTTCTTTCCTTCTTCCTCGTCTTCGTCCACCCATAGCTCGGGAAACATCTTGGAGATTTGCACAGGCATCAGGCCGCTGAATATGGAATTGCGTGCATATTGGGTTGCCGTTGGCAGGATGCTGCAATACATGTCTTCTTCAATGTCAAACATGTCGCCAATTTCTTGGGCTAGGACACGCCATTGGTCGAAGCGGAAATTGTCGATTACGATTAGGAATACTTTTTCTCCTTTGTCGAGCAAGGGGAACACTTTTTGTTTGAACACATCTGGACTCATCATTGGGCGAGACGTGGCATTGCCCTTGCCAGAGTTGATTTGGCTTACCCAATCGAGATAGTTCTTCTTGATGAACTTGCCAAAACCGTTGTTGGCATCTTCTTTCTGGGTCTTGAGCATTTCGCCCATGTTGCTGTCGGTGCTGCTCAGCTCCAGTTCCCAATACACCAAGCGGCGATAGATGTCCATCCAGTCGTCCATGGTCTTGCATTCGCTTATCTTCATCGAGATGTCGAGGAAATCTTGCTGATAACTGCTTTGCGTAACCTCTGCCACTATTTCCTTTCTATGGATGTTCTTTTTCAGAGTCAGAAGTATCTGATTGGGATTTACTGGCTTGATGAGGTAATCGGCTATCTTTGAACCTATTGCCTGGTCCATGATGTTCTCTTCCTCGCTTTTGGTCACCATGACAATAGGTGTGGCTGGAGATATTTCCTTGATTTTTGCCAATGTCTCAAGACCGGAAAGACCGGGCATCATTTCATCGAGCAGAACAAGGTCGAATGTCTGTTGCCTGCATTGGTCTATTGCATCAGTGCCATTGCTCACAGTGGTCACCTCGTAGCCTTTTTTTGTTAGAAAGAGTATGTGGGCTTTCAGCAACTCTATTTCGTCGTCCACCCATAATAGTTGTCCGTTGCTCATTTCTTTTTTTGTTTTATAGGCTAAAAACCATCAAGGTCGTAGTATTCGTCCTCAAGGTCTATTTCCTCAAGTTCTTTTTCTTTTTTCTTCTTTGGTGCTTCTGGCACGAAATCTTCCCCAAAACCGTCATCGAACACTATGCCTGTGTCTTCTTTCTGTGGAAGTGGCTCCACTTGGTTTACAGTGGCTTTTGTTTGCTCTGTTTGTTTGCTCGATGTTGGTGTCTTTGTCTCTTTCCTTTCTTTTCCAGTCTTTGCTTGCTGTTGTGGCTGGCTTGATTTGGAGGGCAGCGTCACTTGCTCTTGTTTTGTCTTTTCTGAATCCTTTATTCCCGGCACCTTGTCGATTCGTTTGTTGGTGTTGTTCTTGGGCCTCTCGAAATCCAGTTGGTACTCGTCATCGTTGGCAGGAGGTGTCGGGGTGTCTGGGATTACATTCACGCCATTGTTTGGAATTGTCATTCCTCCGTCATCATCTGTCGGCACAGTCATTCCTCCGTCATCATCTGTCGGTATTGTCATTCCTCCATTGTCGTCTGTCGGAATTGTCATTCCTCCGTCATCATCTGTCGGAATCGTAGTCCCTCCGTCATCAT
>CAMJLI010000002.1 GCA_946406585.1 uncultured Prevotellaceae bacterium
CTGCGCTCAAGAAGGAGCCGTAATATACTATACAGTTGACGGCTCAACACCTACTGCCAACAGCACACGATACACAGGCCCCGTCACAGTAGAGAGCACCACCACCATCAAAGCCATTTCCGTGGCGGATGGAGAATCAAGCGATGTTGTAACTGCGAATTATTCGATTATTTCTCCTGCATCAGGCAGCACCATGTACAAGCGCATCACTTCCACCAGCGAGATTGTCAGTGGGAAGAAATACATCATAGCCTGCGGCAGCAAGAACAAGGCCGCCGGCTCTCTATCCAGCAACTACTTGGCAAGCGTAGACGTTACGGCAGATGGTGAATTCATCATGGTGGGCGAAAACACCAATGTTAATGTATTCACCCTTACAGGCAGCGGCACAAGCTACAAATTGGCAGCTCAAGATGGCCAATACCTATATGCCACAGCGGAAAAGAAACTTGCTTTTTCCACCACAGCATACAATTGGACACTAAACGACGATGCAAGCGGAGTGACCTTAAGCTACCAAACCACTTCCAGCTCATGGTGGGGGGGAACTAGTACAACAAATTACGGAACAATCCTGTACAATGTACAAAGTCCGAGGTTCGTGAACTACAAGAGCAGTCCAAACAGCAACATGATATATGCCAACCTATACATTGAGTATGAAATCCCCAAGGCTGCACCCACCCTATCATTCAGCGAGACTGAAATGAATGCCATAGTAGGCCATGACTTCGAGGAGCCCACATTAACTGTAACACCATCCGACCTCACAGTGACATATACAAGCAGCAACACTTCCGTAGCCACCGTAAATGCCACTACTGGTGAGGTGACACTTGTTGGTAGCGGTACCACAACCATCACTGCCACGTCTGCCGCCACCGACACCCATTACAGCGGTTCTGCATCATATACGCTGAATGTTGAGATGGAAAAGGTGACATACGTCCTGGTGCAGACCACAAACCAATTGCAAGATGACGACATGATAATCATCGTGGCTGAAAGCAACAGCAAATATTATGCTTTAGGCAGGACACAAAACAACAGGAATCGCTCTGCCGTGCCAGTAACCCCCAACGACGACAACAGCATCAGCTCTACAGACGACACCCAGAACATCATTCTCGAGAAGACGGAAAATGGCTGGCAGTTGAACGTGGGCAATGGATATCTTTGCAGCTCTTCGAGCAGCAGCAACATCCTTGCCACAACAGAAGACAACACGTCAAACAGCACTATCGCCAATATTTCTGTCGACAACGCCACCGCTTCAATCAAGTTCCAGGATTACACTCGCAACGATTTGCGATTCAACTACAACAACGGAAACCCCATTTTCTCCTGCTATGCTCCAGGCAACATGACAGCAGTGAAGATTTACCGCAAGCTGAAGGCTGTACTTGGTGATGTCAATGGTGACGGTATCGTATCGGTATCCGATGTAAGCGCCACGGTGCATTACATTCTAACTGGCGGCGAAATATCAGATGTCTTCATATTTGAAAATGCAGACATTGACGGCAATGGAATAATTTCAGTGAGCGACGTAACAAGCATCGTGAAAATAGTTTTGGGCGAGTAGGATAAAAAGAAGGAATATTCCTGAAGCATGATAGCAAACTCGATGCCGTGGCTCCTTGAAAAGCCACGGCATCGTTTCATTTTGTCATGGAATCAGAAAAAATGCCATTTGTTCATTTTTTCTTGACATTAGTCAAAAAGAGATGATATTTGTGCAAACAATCACGAAAAAACATGGGTGAAGTAAAAAAACACCCTACCTTTGCATCGTCGAAAAGACAAAAAGGATAACACAATTATTTCACTAAGGAGCACAAAAAAGAAGGATAACGAACAAGGCTCCATCAAAAAAAGAAAGGTAAAAAGATGAAAAGATTGTTTATGTCAGTCATCGTCATGCTGAGCATGACAATGGCATTCGCAGAGAATGAAGAAAATGAATCAGTGAACGAAGCCAGCCGCTACGAGTTCAATGTGAACATGAACCAGTTGAGCTACGCTCTTGAATTGAGTTGCGACCAAAGAGAATTTGTAACCGACGTGATGTATGCTTTTGGCAATGACATGCAAATAGCAGCCTACGCATCAGCCGACGAGCGCAAGTCTCTGATGGAAAAGGCAATAAATCGCAACCTTGCTGCCACGCGCATGGTGATGTCAAGAAGCCAATACCGCAAATATCTGATGTTGCTTAATGCGACACTCCACAACCGTGGCCTGCTCAAATAATCAAGAATATCAAGCAAACCGATGCCGTGCACTCACAACAAATGAGGCACGGCATTGTTTTTTGCAGGAAAATTTGGGAAGTTGGAAGAATAAAGTTACTTTTGCAAACAAACGCATTTGTCCATCATCACCATCAACAATTCATGAAAGCCATCACCCAACGAGTACAACAAGCAGCAAGTTTGCTAAGCCAGTTGATAGCAACACCGAGAGCAAGCAGAGAAGAAACGGCAGCCGCCGACCTTTTGGAAGACGTGATGAGGAATTGGGGGTTGTCCCCCCACCGTGAAGGCAACAACATTTGGGCAATCGCGCCGGACTATTCCCCCGACCGCCCCACCCTGCTTCTCAATGCGCATATCGACACGGTTCGCCCGGTGGCTTCATGGACATACGACCCATACAAGCCATTCACAGACGGAGACCGGCTCTACGGCTTGGGGAGCAACGATTGCGGTGGCGGCCTCGTTTCTTTGTTGGAAGTATTCAAACACCTTTCAGGCACCCGTCAATCCTACAACCTTATCTATTTGGCATCAGCAGAAGAAGAAGTCTCAGGCGTTAACGGCATATCCGGCGTCCTTCCCTTGCTACCCCCAATCACTGTTGCACTCGTAGGAGAGCCCACAGGCATGCAGCCAGCCATTGCCGAAAAAGGCCTTATGGTGATAGACATGGCATCATATGGCCGTTCCGGCCATGCCGCTCGCGACGAAGGAATAAATGCGATATACAAGATGCTCGACGACCTGACATGGCTTCGCGACTATCGTTTCGAGAAGGTCAGTCCGCTTCTTGGCCCCACACTGATGAATGTCACCGTGCTCAACGCCGGCACCCAGCACAATGTCGTACCAGACATTTGCAAGGCAGTCATTGATGTACGCACCAATGAGTTATATGACAACGAAGAGGTTTTCGCCCTTATACGCAGCAACGTGTCGAGCGATGTGAAAGCCCGCTCGTTTCGTCTGAAATCATCCCACATCGACATCAGCCACCCCATTGTTGCCCGTTGCTTGTCAATGGGAAAAGAGCCATTCGGGTCACCCACCCTGAGCGACCAGGCCCTGATGTCTTTCCCTTCGCTGAAGATGGGCCCCGGCCAATCCTCCCGTTCCCATTCAGCCGACGAATACATCTGCCTCAGCGAAATAGAAAAAGCCATCGAGGAATACATTGAGATTCTCGATGGCCTTACATTGCCTTAGTCAACAATCAAGTCTATCTTCCAAGCCAGCTTTCAGGATTCAGTTTGGAAGTTTCGCGTCGCAATTGGAATTGCAAGATATTGTCTTGCCCTATTGTGCCAAGCACCTGTCTTGTGGAGACCTTTTGTCCTTTTCTTACATTCACGTTCTTTAGATTGCAATAGACAGAAATGAAGTCTCCGTGCCTCACCATCACCACAAGCTGACCTGCGACACTAACCACAGCACTCACTTCACCATCGAAAATGGATCTAGCACTTGCACCAGGCTGACATTGTATGTTGATGCCTTTGTTGTCGAGTTTCACATTGCTCAGCCCCTCCACGTTGTACTGGCCAAAATGGCTTACAATCTTGTAGCTACCAGTCACAGGCATGGGCAACCTGCCCCTATTGCTTTCGAAGCTGCCACTGATTTGCCTGTCTACAGCCGACATGGTTTCTAGTTTCTCTTCCTCTTTAGCTGCAGAGGCAGCCTCTTTTTCCCTGCGTTCAGCTTCAGCGACAGCCTTTCGTTCTGCAGCGACACGTGCCGCCTCCGCCTCACGAGCGGCCTGGGCAGCCTCTTCAGCCTTTCTCCTCTCTGCTGCAGCTTGTTTGGCAGCCTCCTCAGCAGCCCTTGCCTCTTCGGCAGCAGCCTTTGCCAATTTTTCCGCCTCACGTTTTGCAGCGGCCTCAGCTTCTCTTCTTGCCTTGGCTTCAGCATCTCGCTTTGCCTTTCTCTCCGCCTCGCGTCTACTTGCGAATTCCTGTTCAGCTTTTGCCCTTGCTTCAGCAGCCGCTTTTTCCTTTGCCCTTGCCTCAGCAGCGGCACGTTCGGCAGCAGCCTTTCGCTCGGCAGCGGCACGCTCGGCAGCAGCACGTCGCTCAGCCTCCCTTCTTGCCTGTTCGGCAGCCGCCTTTGCCCTTGCCTCCTCAGCCTTGGCAGCAGCTATGCGTTTTTCCTCCTCACGTTTAGCCCTTTCGGCAGCCTCTTTCTTTCGTGCGGCCTCCTCAGCTCTTTTTTTTGCAGCTGCCGCCTCAGCCTTTCTCTGAGCCTCGGCAGCGGCACGCGCACGAGCCTTTTCCACCTCCACAGCAACAAGCCTGTCGATTTCGGCATTTATTTGAGAATTTTTCCGCTCCTGTTCAGCAATTATCACCTGTATGGTCTTTTGTTCTTTTTGGAGGTCACTAACAATCTTTTGCTGTTCGCCATGCTTCACTTGCAAGTCAGCCTTAGCCGCCTTCCCTTTGCTCAGGAGTTGGTTTTTTTGGTTTCTAGCCACCTTCAGCTGCTTGTCCTTGACATTGATTTCCTCTTGTTTTTGTCGAATTTGTTCACCTTGTGCACGTTGATACGCAGCATATTCCTGCACAAAGCGGAGCCTGCGGTAAGCCTGGGTGAGGCTATTGGCACTAAAGATGAACATCAGTTTGTCTTGGATGGAGCGATGCTTAGCCATGTACCTCATTGACTTGATGAACTTCTCCTGCCTTTCTTTGAGTTGTCCTTGCAAGGTGTTCATCTGCGACTTCAGGATACCAATGTTGCCATCAAGGTTGTGGATTTCTGTTTCATACCCTTCAATATCCTTTTGTTTTGCATCAATTTCACCATTTAGCACCATAAGGTTGTTGAGTCGATTCTCCACATCCTCCTTGTTCGCTCTCAACCTGTTTTGCTGATTGCGTATATCTTGCTCAATCTGTTGTCTTTGACTTTGCAGGCCCCTTATTTCGTTTGTCGTATAGTTGTTTTTTGTACCCTTTGAGCTGTTCGCCCCCTTCTTTGTCTGTTGTTTGGTCTTTTTAGGGGTTTGCGAGGTCTGAGTACGCCTGGTGCCATAGTTTCTTTGCCTATTTTGGGCATTTACAGGCACAAGCATAAGGACAGCCATGACAAGGAACAAGTATCTTTTCATTTCAAGTTCAATATTTGATTTATCACGTGGTCTAGTTCCACAGGTTTATACTTTGCAGACACTTTTGTAAAAGAGTCCCATTTACTATCAGCTTTCATGTTTTTCAAGTTCATTCCAAAATTGATGACCTTGTTAGTCCCTTTGGCCATTGTGGACAATGTGATATTCTGTTTGGCAGGAAACAGCTGTTCTCCAAACTTTTTGAAATCTGCATATACCCAAGCCATTTTGGAAGTGCCCTTATCGTTGCTTTTATAGGTAGCCGTTGCAGAGTCAATATGTTCCATACCTTCATTCATGACCCATAGATAATTCATTTTACCCTTTTGCAGAGAAGCTTGGTTGCCTTTCACCTCCAGTTGTTCGAGTTGTGCCTGTCCGAGCGACTTTTCCCCCGGCACAAAAAGTTGGTTCCAGAATAGAGCCTGCAACGCATTGAAGTCGATGCCATTGTTTCTGAGGAAGCTCACCTGAGAGTAGCTGCTTTTTAGGAATTGTTTATGAATTCTGTCTATGATGAGCACGGAATCTTTTGTAAATTCCATACGTCCAACCTCCATAAGTCCCATAGGTGTCAGTTGTATTCGTATCACCTCATCTCGTTTCATGCTCAGTTTTCCGTCAACAGAAATATCCTTGCTTCCCGACTTGAGATTGAAGTCGATGCTTGCCACGAGGCAGTTGGAAGACGGAGCATTAGCCACCACCTTGGCGAGCATTTCTGCATTTGTCACACTTTTTGCCCCACTGACATTGTTGTTCTCTGTCGTTTTGCTTGTTGTATTTGTAGCTGTTGTCGTAGCATCCACGCCCTTGCTTGCATCTACAAGGTTTTTCTTGCTGCCACATGAAGCCACGGCGAATGCCATAGCAACCAAGGCAATCTTTATAATGTCTCCACTATTCATAATCAATGTTTTGAATTATCCTCAATATATTTCTTCAATCTTATTTTTTCCTGCAACAAGGCATTTTCTTCTTCGTTTTGTTCCAAGGCATTTTCCTTGTCGTTCTGTGCCCTTTCCTCCTTGTTCAGTTCCAGAGCCTTCTGCCAGAATTCCAAAGCCTTGTCAATGTTGCCCACTTTTGCATAGATATCCCCGGCATGTTCCGTTATCACACCACCTGGCAAAGAGTCAGAAGCCAGGGCTTGGTCGATATAGATTTTGGCTTCCTCATAACGTTGCTGCATAAAGAGAATCCATGCGTAGGTGTCAAGATAAGTGGCATTGTTGGGTTCAGCCTTCACAGTCCTGTAGCTCATCTGCTCCGCCTTAGCCAGGTCTTTGTTTTGCACGCTAAGGTAATAAGCATAATTGTTGAGACAGCCTATATTGTCGGATTTCCATTGCAAGCAGCTATCATAGGCGGCAAAAGCCTCGTCATTCAGATGTTTTTGGTGCAGTATATCGCCCATGATGGCGTAGAAGTCGGAGACCAAGTCCTTGTTGCTTCCCTCTCCAGTCTGTCCCACACCCTTTCTGAAGGTGTCGAGAGCCTCGTTATCCTTGTCTTGCTGTACAAAAGCCAGTCCTTGGAAATAGTAGAACACTATTTCTTCAGGGTTATACTCAGTTCCAGGTTTGGCCAGGCTCACCACCCGTTCGAAATCCTTTTCATCCCATGCAGTTTGAAGCAGCTGCAGTCTGGCACCCACGTTGCCCGGGTCTATTTCGAGCACACGTTCAAGAGCCTTGTTGATAGTGTCTTGCGGCATTTTCTTCACCGACATGTATGCAGCCTTGAGTTCTGCCATGGCTGGTTCGCTTTGTGGTTGCTGCAGTATTTTATCGAAGAGGTTGAGCACTTTCGTGCTGTCGCTTCCTTCAGCCTCATTATCGCTAATAAACTGCCTCATCAGCAACATCTTGCTTTTCATCTCCGTGTTTTTGTTAAGCAGCAACTCCACGGTTTGGGACATGGCCAAAGAGTCCTGTTTTTGCGACTTGTAATAGTCGAGCATCGACATTTGAGCCATGATGTTGTCAGGTTCTTTTTTCAAGACAGCCGAATATTCGGCGAGCGCCTGCTTTTGTTTTCCATTTTGCAGCAACCAGTTTCCCATCATCACCCTATAGTTCTGATCATTGGGATGCTGCTTTGCCAGACTTTTCAACTCCTTGAATTCTCTTTTTTTGTCACCTTGCTGTGCATAAACCTGCATTTTCGACAAAGTAATCTCCTCCCCACTACCCTCTATGGTTTCTATCTTGTCCAAAGTTTCTATCATCTTTGGGTAGTCGGGTCTCCACTGATAAAGTTGCAGCAACACAGAGAGTACCTCGGTCCGTCCGGGAGCATTATCAGCCAGTTTCTCAAATGCGCTGATGGCAGCTTCATAATCATGAGCCTCCAGATAAGCCGCCCCCAGTTGTTCGAGATAAGTATCATTGTTTGGGTTGATCTCAGCAGCCTTTCTTACACAATCAAGAGCAGCCTTGTTATTGCCCATGGCCGTATAATAAGTAGACAAGGTGTAATACACCTCTGAAGCGTAAGGATTGACCTCCAAGCAGTGTTTGAGCAATCCGAAGGCCGCATCATAGTTGCCCAATTGATGCTGTCTTGTAGCTTCAAGAAAGAAATACTCGAATCGCCTGGCGTCGTTTTTGTCAAGTTCAACCCCAATAGCAACAGGCTCCACATTCTTCTTGGAATGCGGTTTTTTTTGAGCCATCACCGTTGTTGTCATCATCCCGGCAATGACAATGCTCAAGCATTTTGGCAAGAAAACAGCCAACAATTTCTTAATGTCAATCATTTCACACCTGTGTGTCCGTAACCACCCTCGCCTCTCTCAGTTTCGTCAAGAGTGTCAGTTTCTATCCATTGAGCCTTTTCGTGGCGCGCCACTATCATTTGAGCGACCCGCTCCCCGTCTTCCACGATGAAGTCATCATTGGAAAAATTCACCAGCAGCACCTTCACTTCCCCCCGATAGTCTGCGTCGATGGTACCGGGTGTGTTGAGCACCGAGATGCCATGTTTGAAAGCGAGGCCGCTTCTAGGTCTCACTTGTGCTTCATATCCTGGTGGCAACGCAATATACAACCCTGTGGGAATAAGTCTTCTCTCCAAAGGTTTTAGTATGACAGGTTCGCTTATATTGGCCCTCAAATCCATGCCTGCACTCAGCAATGTGGCGTATTCAGGCAAAGCATGTCGGCTTTTATTGACAACTTTTATTTGCACCATAATTAATGATTGATACGAATTGAATTGCAAAAATAGCCATTTCCCAAGACATTTCACAATAAATAATGTTGAAAAAGACGGTTTTTAGATTATTTTAGATTACTTTTGCGGTATGAATTGGCTGCAACTCATCTCCAACAAACGCCTTGGCCAAGAACATCGTCATGTCGAGCGTCATGACGACCGTTCGGAGTTCAAGCGTGACAGCGACCGTTTGCTGTTTTCAGCACCGTTTCGGCGTCTTCAAAGCAAGACCCAAGTTTTTCCACTTCCAGGAAGCGTGTTTGTGCACAACCGCCTTACGCACAGCCTTGAAGTGTCGAGTGTCGGCATGTCATTGGGCAACGAGGTGTGCCATTTGTTGAAATCCATCCATCCCGAGTTGGCGGGCACCTTGTTTGAAGAAATAGGCACAATAGTATCCTCAGCCTGCCTAGCCCACGACATGGGCAATCCCCCGTTTGGCCATTCTGGCGAAAAAGCCATCCAGTCGTTTTTCAAGGAAGGCCCCGGGATGTTTCTCAAGGACAAAGTAAGTGAAGACTTCTGGAGCGACATCACCCACTTTGAAGGCAATGCCAATGCCTTCCGGCTGCTGGCACATCGTTTCATGGGTCGCCGGGATGGTGGTTTCGTTCTCACCTATTCCACCTTGGCATCCATAGTGAAATACCCATATTCTTCCAATTGTTCAGGCAGGAAGGGGAAGTTTGGCTTTTTCCATTCCGAGGAAGCCATCTACAAGAAAATAGCCCATGACCTTGGCATTCTGCAGACATCGGAAACACCTGAAGGAGTGAAATATGCACGCCACCCATTGGTGTATCTTGTGGAAGCTGCCGACGACATCTGCTACGAGATAATGGACATTGAAGATGCCCACAAGCTAAGGATATTGTCATACGATGAGACCGAACAGCTATTGCTTGGTTTTTTCAGCGACGAGGTTAAGGCCAAGATGAGAAAACGCGTCATCGACGAAGGAATCACAGACTTGAACGAGCGTGTGGTCTACATGCGTGCCTCAGCCATCGGCACGCTCATCCACGAGTGCGTGTCGGTATTTGTCAAAAACGAAGACGACATTTTGCATGGCCGCTTCGAAGGCAGCTTGTTGGATCACGCCAGCGCCCCCATACACAGTGCCTACCGCCATTGTGTGGAAGTGTCGAGGCAACGCATATACAACAGCAAGCCAGTTCTCGATGTAGAACTGTCGGGATATCAGATTATAGAAACGCTGATGGAGAAGATGACACATGCAGCAGTCTTTCCAAATCTGTACTATTCCCAACAACTCATCAACAGGGTGAGCAGCCAATACGACATACACTCAGAAGACCTGGAAACCCGCATCATGGCCGTCATCGATTTCATCAGCGGCATGACGGACGTCTTCGCACTGGACATTTACCAGAAGATAAAGGGAATGTCCCTTCCACTTGTTTGATTCCACCAGCACACCTCACCATTCAATCCTCAGTTTGTGAAGCATGGTGGTGCTTTCACCACACGACCCTGTGTGTTGCAACAAGAAACCTCCAAATGAGTTATCCCCAACAGGTGCAGACAAGTGCACACGGCTTTTCAGATTAGGGTCATCAGGCATTTTCAAAACTTTGTCGGTAAAAACATCCGCAGTGAGCATGCCATGATGGAAATGCACATTGATGTGGCATCCAGTGACATAGCAAATGGCGCTTACAGGCTCTGTCAGCGGTGTCACCTTTCCATTGTCATATCTGACGAGCAAGAAATCCACCGCATTGGCATACTTAGTGGTTCTGACAATGCGCAAGGCATACCCCGACAATGTGATGTTGTCGAATTTCAGTCCTACATCCATATACTGTCCGGTAGCGCTACCGAAACCTTGCCCTGCCGTTTTTGTCGGGTCCACATCCAGTTTCACCACCATGTCGCCATAGTCCCCTTTTGGTGGTGTGAATCTAATGCGCGCCCCACGTTGCGCTTGAAGCAGCCCCATTCCCACGGCTCCATTGAAGCCCTTGTCGTAAGTCCACATTGGCTTGTGGATGTCAAAAGTCCATGGGTATTCAGCCGTGTCAGCAGGTTTGTACCCATCCACAGTCCAGCACCCCTCTTTCACCACAGTCTGCCACATGCATGGGAAATCATGGAAGTCAGTCTCAAGCACCCTCTCCTTTGCCACATGTTTGTTGCCTATCCTCTTGGGATAGGTTGCAAATTGCTCTTTTCCCAAAGGACTTCTTGCATGACGTGGTGCAATGGCTGCACCTATCCATTTGTCTTTCAGGAACCATTGCAAGGAGCATTCCCTCTCTGGTGCAGAATGCGTGGTGGCCAGAGGCAAGGCATTGGCCATGTCCTTGGTGTCGGAAACGAGCCAGGTGACGACAGAATTGTCGCCATGGCTATCGGGTGAAAGGCTGTAAGCGACATTTGCCTTATTCCCGTCAATTGATATTTTGGGCTTCATCTTGAATGTTGGTTCAGGCAGAGGTTTCCCTTCCACCCGAATCATTATGGCTGATTGCAATCCACTTGGCGTAGAAGCAGTTACAAGAACGTCCACGGGGACATCCCCATCATAGTCGGATGCCACCCAACAAGTCTCTCCATTTGGAGAAATCTCCAAAAAGCCATCATGCCCATCTTGTATTTTCCATAAGACCTGTTGCAGGTGAGAAGGTGCGAAACCAGCATGACGCATTTGTTTGGCATCAAGTCTAAGTTTCTCCCCGTTGCCAAACACGGTAGTAGCATTTGCTACAATTTTCAATGCCGTGCACTGCGACGAGCCACCTGCATTTTTCCCACATCCATCAGGAACCCAGCCATCGTCTCCTGCCAAAAGCCCACAAACATTGTACTCGCCATTTGCCTTGAAAACGTTCAACAATGGCAATCCATCAAGGCAAACAGACGTTTCGGGGTGTTTCTGTTCTACCAAATAAGGGACACCGTTCATAGTGACATTGCTATAATAACATCGCAGTCCTGAAGAAGGGTATGCAGTCCACCCCACATAAGTCTGTGCTGGTGCATGAAACCTGCAATCCACCAAAGTTACAGGTCCTGAAGCCTTGCAGAAATAAGAATTGTTGCCATTCCCCTTGATATTGAAATCGCAATCCAGCATCACAGCACCTGCAGGGTGTGTGGTATAAAATGGCTTTTGTCCATAAAAATCAAAATCACAATGCACATAGACCCCATTCCCGGTCAGAGCATCATCGGTGCATTCGAAATGGCAACTGTCGAAAAGAATTCTTCGGGCGCCATTAAGGGGATTCATGTTGAGACGGCTGATGAATCTTACGTTTCGAGCCACCGCCCTGTCTCCATGACAATAAGCCACGTGAGCTTGTGTTATGGTAGCACTTCGTTTGGGATGTGAGAGCGAAGGGTCAAGAGGGTAATCCAAATCCACATTGCAATAATTACCCATTGTAAGATTTTTTACAAGCAATCCATCGCCATGGAAGTCGAACATCGTGAAATTTCCCACCGCGCCTTGTGTCTGCCCCCTTTGTGATGCCAGCACAACATTCTTTGCATCATAAGTCAAGCCCACCAGATGAAGATTTTGGCACCTTACAACCATGCCGAAAGGTTCACGCCCATTCACCCCCTGGACAACATCTGGATTAAGAGGGTCATCCACCCAATATACATTAGGTGCGATGTAAAGCACCATGGGACAGTCAGCCGTGCCATCTGCCAAATGGCCTACAGCAATTTTGAAATCATTGAAAACAAAAGGATTGTCCCTCACCACATCATCAGGCAAAGTGGCGTCGAGCAGGAAATGCAACGAATCGAGTTTGTAGTTCATTCCGTCGAACATGAAGCAGTCTGTCTTTTTAACTTCCACAGGCCTCGTCATGTCGAGAGGATGGTTCAGCAGTTGTCCATTTTTACCACTTTCCTGTGCTCCAACAGGACACACAAGCATGCAAACCATAGCAAAAGCCATGGCCAAGGATAGTTTTTTCATAGGCATTTTCTTGGAAAAAAGTTATGCTGTCACCTTGTCAGTCACTGCTCTTATCAAATCTGTGTGACAAAATCTTGCCCACGTCGCCACCCGAAGAGAAATGCAACACTTCCGGATGCTCTTTGATGAAAGAGTCGATATGCCTTATTCGCTTCTCCTCAAGAATTTCATCTACGGCAATAAGGATACCTGTTTCCTCCACATCCCCGAATCCGTCGTTTATTGCAGTGCCGAACATCTTCATGGTAGGACTAAGCCCCATGTAAGCATTCACCAATGGTGGTATATTGATGCCAAGTTTTCTGATTTCCCCATTGAGTATCCGGTAATCCCCCCTTAAGTCATCCTTGCACAATATACGTTCAAGTTCCTTGGGGTCAGTGTCAATTTTCAGAGGCTTGACAGGCAAGATCAAATCATCCTTGTCGCCGAAGTGTTTGTTTAGGAAATAAAGGATCATGTCCCGTCCTTTCCTGACGTATGAAGGATACATTGTCATTTTCCCGAAAAAAAACTTCACATTTGGCATGATGACAGTCAAAGCCCCCAGTCCATCCCACAAGTTGTCGAGCGCGAAAATGCTTTTTGCCCCCCGCTTGCTGCTTTGATATGGCAATGTGACGTAAGAGCGAGCCAGCTCGATAGTCCTTGGCAAATAATCCTTGATAAACTTGTCAGAGAAATGAAACATGTGGCTTGTAGCGAGAATAGGCTGCCCCTTGTCATCGAAATCCACCTCGTTGCCCAGTTTGTATCGGTATCCACCTATTATCTCACACTCCTCCGGATTCCACACCAACAATTGTTTGTAGCAATTGTCCATCAAGTCGAACTCATCAAGGTCTAGCGCCTTTCCTGTGCCACCTCCTGCAGCCCGGAAGACCTCCTCCCTTTGACGTCCTATTTCCCTGACAACGTTTGGCGAGTCGTGAATATCCACAACATAAATGTGATTGTGGCTTTTGTTGGTCATTCTCAGACGCTTGTCAGGCGTAAGTTCACTTATAAGCAATTCTTTGTCTACAGGTGGTATGATTTGTTCCATGGGTTATAGGGATAGTGTTAGGTTTTGTGAGATATCTTTCATTATATAAATCATCAAGGATTCATTTTGTGTAGATTAGAGTTTGTACACCGTGTCTTGTACATATTGTGCCCATTGTGCTGGAGTCTTCGATTTGTCGAAAGTTTGCCATGGGATGGGTTTTCCTATTGCCACTCTAAAAGTTTTGTGTACATTTTTATACATTTCGTCCACAAGGAATAGCATAGCTATGTTCACCTTGATTCCCAATGTTTTGCATATATTTGCAATACGATAGAAACGGTTTGAATTTCTGCCACTGAAATGAATTGGCACGACATCCCTATGCGTAGACACACTTTTCGAGATGAAAGTCTTTTTCCAAGGCAAGTCCCTTATCTCTCCATTGTTTTTTCTGGAACACAAGCCAGCGGGAAACATCAACATGTGGCTGTCGCTATTGAATCCAGCATTAACCATGGCCGGGAAATTTCTGCTTTGGTTTCCGGTTTTGTTGATAGGTATGCACAATGGTGCAAGTCCGGGCAAGTTCATAAGCAAGTCGTTGACCAAATATTTGAAATTGCCATCATAGTGTCTGCCAATTATGGCACCCAGCGCTACTCCATCCTGTCCTCCCAGAGGGTGGTTGCTCACGAACGTGTACAGTTTTCCATCATCCTTGTCCGGCAGGTTCTCTTCACCTTCCAATTCCAATGTCATGTCCAAATACCTTACACATTCCTCAAGCCAATCCACTCCCACCTTGTCGCGTGACTCCCACAAAAACTTGTTCACCTCGTCTTGATGAACAATGCTTTTAAGCCAATTGGACGCCACAGAAGGCACCATTTTGGCTCGAGCGCCCATCTTGTCTTTCAGGATTTTATTAATATCAATGGTTTTTTCTGAAATCTCGGTCATGATCAAAGTACTTTCTCTAATAAGATGCAAAAATAATCATCTTTTTCAATTTTATAGCATCTTGGGCAAAAAAAGTTCAAAAATCATGTTTTTTGTTAAAAAAGCAATACACAAAGATAGATTTCCACAATGATTTTGCTATATTTTATTTTTGTCGAAAAAGGCGTGTTAGGCCCATATTACAGGCACTTGATTTTTTTGAAAAAAAAGTGGAGAAAAATGGGGGAAAGTGGAGGAAAATGTGTAATTTTGAAGCCGATTTCAAGAGGATTGACAAAAATGAGACTATTAGGCAACATAGAAGCCAAGACCGACTCGAAAGGACGTGTATTTCTTCCTGCCGCATTTCGCAAGGTGCTGCAAGGAGAGAGCAGCGACACACTTGTGCTTCGCAAGGACGTATACCAGCCCTGCCTCACTCTCTACCCCGAATCAGCATGGGACAAGCAAATGGATTTCCTATGCAGCAAGATAAACCGCTGGAATCCCGCCCATCAGCAGATTTACCGTCAATTTCTCTCGACAGTGGAATTGGTCACTCCCGACAGCAGTGGTCGCATACTCATCCCCAAGCGTTTGCTGGAGTCAGCGTCAATACTCCAAGGCATACGTTTCATAGGCATGGGTGACTACATTGAAATATGGAGCAGCGAGAACACAGCCGAGCCGTTTGTGAGCCATGAGGAATTCACAGATGCATTGGAGCAACTCTTGAACGACCAGTCACATGCAGCAGGAGGGCAGTCATGCAAATGAGCTCCCCCGCCCCCGCATACCACATCCCCGTCCTGTTGAAGGAGAGCGTAGACGGGTTGTGCATTCGTCCCGGCGGTACATATGTGGATGTGACCTTTGGTGGCGGCGGCCATAGTCGTGAAATACTATCGAGGATGGATGCAAGCGGCAGGCTCTTTGCCTTCGACCAAGATGCAGACAGCATGAGCAACATACCCAAGGACGACAAGCGTTTCGTCTTTGTAAGAAGCAATTTCCGGTATCTGCGAAACTGGATGCACTACTACGGCATAGAGCATATCGACGGATTGCTTGCCGACCTTGGCGTGTCGAGCCATCATTTCGACGACAGCAGGCGCGGGTTCTCTTTCCGTTTTGAGGCACCTCTCGACATGCGGATGAACCAAGATGCCCGCCTCACGGCAGCAGACATAGTCAACGGATATTCAGAAGGTCAATTAGCCGACATCCTCTACCTCTATGGAGAGCTGAGGCAATCCCGTAGATTGGCAGCGGCCATAGTGAAATCACGGCAACAACGCCCCATCACCACCACCACGCAGTTGTGGGACACGGTGTCGAGCCTGATGCCACGCGAACGAGAGAAAAAGGAGATGACAAAAGTGTTTCAAGCACTTCGCATAGAGGTGAACCACGAGATGTCCGCCCTTCAAGAAATGCTTGAGAGCGCCACCGCCCTGCTAGCCACCGGTGGCAGGCTGTCGGTCATCACCTACCATAGTTTGGAAGACCGTATAGTAAAGAATGTGATGAAAACCGGGCATGCAAACGGCCTGGCAGACGAAGACTTCTTCGGCCGTGTTTCCTCACCTCTAAAGCCGCTGAGCAACAAAGTAATCCAGCCCAGCGCGGAGGAACAAGAAGCCAACCCTCGCAGCAGGAGTGCCAAACTGCGAGTGGCCGAGAAGACATGAAAAAAGTGAAAACCTGCAAGACGACGCGAAAAGAACCGAAGAAAAGAAAAGAAAATGAACAAGAAAGAAGACATCGAAAGCGAAAGATTGGAAAAAGAAGAGAAAGACTATTTGGCAGCGGCCATTTCAAACGAGGAAGCCCCTCATCAATCAACATCAGACATGGCATCCGACGAGGAAGCCATGTATGGTCATTATACACATGAAGAAGAGGCGGCAGAGCACACACACCCCTCGCTTAAGGAAGTGATAGAAGAGAATGCACGTGAGGACGAGAAGCCTTTTTCGTCTTCCCTCACTCTGCGCACCATCCTTGGTGGCGACATTCTCAGCACCCAAGCCATACGCCGTCAAGTATGGCTGATACTGCTCATTACGTTTTTCTCCATACTATATGTATCCAACAGATATAGTTGCCAGAAGCAGCAAATAAGAATCGACAATCTCAACGACGAGTTGAAGAAATCGAAATACAAGACATTGTCATTGTCGAGCGTACTTACCGAGCGCAGTCGCGAGAGCCATGTGGAAGAATTGCTCAAGGCCAACAGCGACAGCACCATCCATGCAGCAGACCAGCCCCCATATATTGTAGTCGTACCCCAAAGCCCAGTGAAATGAACAAGAACGGAAACAGAAACGCCACTTCACGCTATTCATACCTGGCCTGCCTGATGACAATCCTTGGGGTGGCAGTGATAGCAAAGACCATCTACATCATGACAGCCAAGCATGATTACTGGATGAATGTAGCCAACCAGAAGAAGCCTGCCGGCAGGATTGAGAAGGCCAATCGTGGCAACATATTGAGCGACCATGGAGAACTCATGGCCAGTTCGCTTCCCGAATACAAGCTCTTCATGGATTTCAAGGTATGCAGGGAACAAAGCGACTCTCTATGGCACGAAAAGCTGGACAGCATCTGCGATGGCCTGAGCGAAATCTTCCCCGAGAAGAGTGCCCAGGAATTCAGGAGCCATCTAATGACAGGGTATAATGACACCAGCCAGAATTATGCCATATGGCCACGACGCGTGGACTACAACACCTTGCAACGTGTCATCAAGTTGCCCATCTTCAAGTTGCACAAATATGTAGGAGGATTCCACTATAAAGACAACAATGCACGCAGGCGCCCATTTGGGACACTTGCACTACGCACCATAGGCGACATGTATGGCGAGAAAGACAGCGCACGTTTTGGACTTGAGCAGTCATACGACAGCATATTGCGCGGAAAAGAAGGCAAGTCGCACATGCACAAGGTGATGAACAAGTATTTGAACATCGTGGACCAGGCACCTGTGGACGGGGAAGACATTGTGACCACCATCAACGTGCAAATGCAGGACATAGCAGAGAAAGCCCTCCATGAAGAGTTGAAGGAAATCAACGCCGACGTAGGTGTGGCCATTGTGATGGAAGTGAACACAGGCGACGTGAAAGCCATTGTAAACCTTGAGAAGTGTGGCGACGGCCTCTACCGTGAGCGCCGCAACCATGCAGTAGCCGACTTGCTGGAGCCGGGTTCTGTATTCAAGACAGCATCATTGATGGTGGCTCTCGACGACCAGAAAGTGGACACATCATACATGGTGGAGACTGGCAACGGCCAATACATGATGCATGGAGCGCAGATGAACGACCACAACCGTGCTTCTGGCGGCAGCGGCACCATATCTCTGAGCCGTGCCCTGCAAGTAAGTTCGAACATAGGCATCAGCCGCGTGATAGACAAATTTTACAAAGACGAGCCCGAAAAGTTTGTGGAAGGACTACATCGTGTGGGAATAGCCGAAGACCTCAACATCCCCATCAAAGGTTCAGCCCCTCCACGCATCCGCATGCCCCACAAAAATTCCAAAAACCAATATACCAACTGGAGCCGCACCACCCTGCCATGGATGAGCATCGGCTACGAGACCCAGGTGCCCCCCATCTCCACACTGGCATTCTACAATGCCATAGCCAACAACGGCAGAATGATGAAGCCACGCTTTGTGAAAATGAAGTTGAAAGATGGCGAAGTGAAGGCAGAATACCCTTCAGAAGTAATCAAGGAACGGATATGCAGTCCGTCCACCCTGGCCAAGGTAAAAGACATGCTGCTCCGTGTTGTGAACAACGGCACGGGAAAGAAAGTAAAGTCGGAATCGTTTGCCATAGCAGGAAAGACAGGAACAGCCCAGATTTCCAAAGGCAACATCGGCTACAAGAGCGGTGTGACACATTACCTGGTGAGCTTTGTAGGCTATTTTCCTGCAGACGCCCCACGCTACAGCTGCATTGTCTGCATACAGAAAGCCGGCTTGCCAGCTTCCGGAGGAACGATGAGCGGCTGGGTGTTCCACAACATTGCCGAAGGCATAATGGCACACAACCTGAACATGGACATCACCAGTGCACGCGACGAACAGCAAGAACATCGGCCGATGTGCCTGAAAGGCAATCTCGAATCAGCCAACACGATACTCAACTATCTGGGATTCCACACCATCAAACGATGGTCCACCAACAATGGCAGCGTGCCATTTTGGGGCAAAGTGGGAATGGACGGCAACCAATACATACTGACACAGTCGGAGCCAGAAGACATGAGCTTGGTGCCCGACGTGGTGGGCATGGGAGCTCGTGACGCAGTGTATGAAATGGAACGGCGAGGCCTTCGCACACGCATTCAAGGGCGTGGCAAAGTAGTGTCTCAAAGCATCGCAGCAGGCAAGAAAATAGTGAGAGGAAGCACATGCGTGTTGAAAATGCAACATCAATGACAATTTGAAAATAACAAAGATATGATATTAAGAACTCTACTAAAGGACATCAAGACGGTGACAGTGTCCGGCAGCATGGATGTGGAAATATCCAATGTGAATATTGATTCGCGCAAAGTAGCGCCAGGTCACCTTTTCATAGCTCTGAAAGGCACGCAGGTAGATGGCCATCAGTTCATGGACAAGGCATCATCCCAAGGAGCGTCTGCCATTGTTTGCGAACATTTGCCCGAAGCCACGTCACCTACCACAACCTATGTTGTAGTAGAATCGACAGAACGATGTGCCGGCCCTATAGCCACCGCCTTCTATGGTTATCCATCCGAGCATACGAAATTGGTTGGCGTGACAGGCACCAATGGTAAAACCACCATTGCCACCTTATTATATAATATGTTTCGCTCAATGGGCCACAAATGCGGTCTGCTATCCACAGTATGCAACTACATCGACGTCGAAGCCGTTCCCGCCACCCACACCACTCCAGACCCGATACAGCTCAACCTGCTCCTGTCCAAGATGGTGGAAGCAGGATGTGAATACGTGTTCATGGAATGCAGCAGCCACGCCATCCACCAGCACCGCATCGGAGGCTTGCATTTTGCTGGAGGCATATTCACCAACCTGACACGTGACCACCTTGACTATCATGGCACTTTCGAGAACTACCGTGATGCCAAGAAAGCATTTTTCGACATGCTCCCCAAAGGCTCGTTTGCCATCATCAATGCCGATGACAAGAATGGCATGGTGATGGTGCAGAACACCAAGGCCACCGTGAAGACATACTCCACACGAAGCATGGCCGACTATAGGGCAAGGATTTTGGAAAGCCATTTCGAAGGCATGTATTTGGAAATGGACGGGAGAGAAGTAGGAGTGCAATTCATTGGCAAATTCAATGTAAGCAACCTTCTGGCCGTCTATGGTGCCGCCTTGATGCTTGGCAAACAAGCCGATGACGTGTTGGTGGTGATGAGCACACTCCATAGCGTCAGTGGCAGGCTGCAACCAGTAAAATCGCCAGAGGGATATACAGCCATCGTCGATTATGCCCACACCCCCGATGCCCTGGAGAACGTGCTCAACGCCATCCACGAGGTGCTCGATGGCAAAGGCAAGGTAATAACCGTTTGCGGCGCCGGTGGCAATCGCGACAAGGGCAAGCGGCCACTGATGGCACGTGAAGCCGTGCGCCAAAGCGACCGCGTGATCATCACCAGCGACAACCCCCGTTTTGAAGAGCCTCAAGCCATCATCGACGACATGCTCGCCGGCCTCACCCCGCAGCAACGGCGCAAAGTGGTGTCGGTGGTAGACCGCCGTGAAGCCATACGCACCGCCTGCCTCATGGCAAGCAAGGGCGACGTGGTGCTCGTAGCAGGAAAAGGGCATGAAGACTACCAAGAAATCTGCGGCGTGAAGCATCATTTTGACGACCGCGAAGAACTGCTGAAACTCTTTGCGACACAAGCCAACTGACACGAAACACAACAAGACAAAAACCAGAAAACATGCTATACTATATTTTCAGATTTTTCGAGCAATTCGACATACCAGGGTCACACATGTGGCACTATATATCGTTCCGCTCTCTTGCAGCCTTGATTCTCTCGCTAATAATATCCGCTTGGTTTGGCGAGAAATTCATTGTCTACATGAAGAAGAAGAACATAACGGAGAAGCAACGCGATGCATCCATCGACCCATTTGGCGAGAAGAAAAAGAACGTGCCGTCGATGGGTGGCATAATCATTCTTGTATCGATACTAGTCCCCACCCTTCTTTTCGGCAGGATGCGCAACATATACTTGCTTCTGATGATTGTCACCACATTGTGGCTGGGCTTTCTTGGCTTCCTCGACGACTACATCAAGATATTCAAGAACAACAAGGACGGCCTGAAGCCAAAATTCAAGTTGGTAGGTCAAATCATCCTTGGCCTCGTGGTGGGCTTGACATTATGGGCAAGTCCAGATGCCACTATCAACGAGACCATAGTAACCGAACAAGTGGAAGGGAATGTCAAAGTCACCCACAAGTCGGAGTCGGAAAAATCCCTCAAGACCACCATACCATTTGTAAAGAACCACAATCTGGACTACTCCATGGCGTTCAACTGGATGGGCAAATACAAGAATGCTGCGGGTTGGGTGCTGTTTGTCATCATCACCATCCTTGTGGTGACGGCAGTGAGCAATGGTGCCAACCTGAATGACGGCATGGACGGCATGTGCGCAGGGAATTCGGCCATCATAGGTGTTGCATTAGGCATATTTGCCTATGTGAGCAGCCACATAGAATATGCTTCCTATCTCAACATCATGTACATACCAGGCTCACAAGAGTTGGTGGTGTTCATGTGTGCATTCATTGGTGCAATGATAGGCTTCCTATGGTATAACGCATACCCCGCCCAGGTGTTCATGGGCGACACCGGCTCATTGATGATAGGCGGTGTGATAGGCGTCTGCGCCGTCATGGTGCACAAGGAACTGATGCTGCCAATCCTTTGTGGCATATTCTTTGTGGAAAGCCTCAGCGTGATATTGCAGACCGCGTATTTCAAATACCGCCTGCGCAAAGGGGAGCGAGTAAGAATATTCCGCGCCACCCCCATTCACGACAATTTCCGCAAACTCGACAAAGACCTTGACCCCACAAGCCGCTTCATCCTCAAGAATTGGCCTCAACGACAATTCCACGAATCGAAAATAACAGTGCGCTTCTGGATAACCACAATAATCCTTGCAGCACTCACAATCATAACTCTGAAGATAAGATGAACTCGTGGCATTCGTGAGAATGTCGAACATGAATAATAGAAATATGTAGTACAAGAACAACAAGCGAAAACAAAAGATTGGAAATGAAGAAAATAGCAATACTTGGCGCAGGCGAAAGTGGTGCAGGCGCCGCCGTCTTGGCAAAGAAAGAAGGATACGACGTATTCGTATCAGACATGTCGTCCATAAAGGACAAGTACAAGAAAATGCTCGACAGCCACGGCATAGAATGGGAGGAAGGCCATCACAGCGAGGACAAGATACTTGCATCCGAGGAGATAATAAAAAGCCCCGGCATCCCCAACGAAGCCCCCATTGTGAAAAAAGCCATCGAGAAGGGCATCCACATAATAAGCGAAATAGAATTTGCCGGGCGCTACACGCACTCCAAGATGATATGCATCACCGGCAGCAACGGCAAGACCACAACGACATCGCTCATATACCACATTTTCAAGACAGCCGGATACAACGTAGGCCTTGCAGGCAACATAGGCAGAAGCCTTGCGTTGCAAGTGGCAGAAGAGCCCCATGAGTATTACATCATAGAACTCAGCTCGTTCCAGCTCGACAACATGTATGATTTCCGCGCCAACATAGCCATCCTGCTAAACATCACTCCAGACCACCTGGACCGCTATGGCAACTGCATGCAGAACTATGTTGACGCAAAGATGCGAATCATCCAAAACCAGACAAGGGACGACAGCTTCATCTACTGGAACGACGACCCCATCATAAAGAGAGAATTGGAAAAATATGACATCAAAGCCATCCAATACCCATTCTCCGAGTTAAAGGAAAAAGGCTCCATAGGCTACATCGAAGAGGGCATGTACAAACTGGAGGAACCCACCCCCTTCAACATGGAGCAAGAAGAGCTAAGCCTCACAGGCAAGCACAACATATACAACTCACTGGCTGCAGGACTGGCATCCAACATTGCCGGCATCCGCAAGGAATACATCCGCAAGAGCCTCAGCGACTTCCCTGGCGTGGAGCATCGCCTGGAGCGGGTGGCCACAGTGCGTGGCGTGCGCTATGTGAACGACTCAAAGGCCACCAATGTGGATGCCTGCTGGTATGCATTGGAAAGCATGGACTCACCCACAGTGCTCATCATCGGCGGCAAGGACAAAGGCAACGACTATGAGGAAATAAGGGAACTGGTGCAAAAGAAATGCCGCGCCCTGGTCTTTTTGGGAGCCGACAACAGCAAGCTGCACAATTTCTTCGACGGGATGGGCATACCCATCCGCGACACGCACAGCATGAGCGACTGCGTATCGGCATGTTATGAACTTGCCCAACCAGGCGACACCGTCCTCCTCAGTCCATGCTGCGCAAGTTTCGACTTGTTCAAGAACATGGAAGACCGAGGCGACCAATTCAAGTCCTTGGTCCGCAGCCTTTAACGTCAAGCAGAGACTTCACAAACCATTGCTAAACAAGTGAACAAGAGCACATGAAAATATCTATTGGCAACATATTCAAGGGAGACAAGGTCATCTGGATGATATTCTTTTTCCTTTGCATTATCAGTCTAATCGAAGTGTTCAGCTCGAGCAGCACCCTCACATACAACAAGCCCAACTACTGGGGACCCATCATCAAGCACGGCGGCATCCTGTTTGCAGGACTCGTGCTCATGGTAGTTGTCCAAAACATAGACTGCAAGTATTTCAAGATAGCGACAATCTTCTTGATAATCTTTTCAGCCCTATCACTTTTGTGGGTGCTTGTCGCGGGCCAGACAACGAATGGAGCACAACGATGGGTGTCTATATTAGGATTACAATTCCAACCATCCGAAATAGCCAAGGGCACCATTGTTCTTGCCGTGGCACAGATTCTCAGTGCCATGCAGACAGAAAACGGCACTGAAGAAAAAACATTCAAATACGTGCTCATAGTATCGTGCCCCCTTATATTTCTCATTTTATTCGAGAACTTCTCAACAGCCGCACTTATAGGCCTGGTGGTCATCTGCATGATGTTCTATGGCGGAGTATCGCTAAGGAAAATTGGGCAACTTGTGGGATTCCTTGCAGTGGCAGGGCTAATAATACTGTCGCTTGTCCTGCTGATAGGAAAAGACAACAGTGCTAAAGATGTCAACGACAAGAACAACCTCACAGAGCAAGTGGAAGGAAAAACGAAGAAAGAAGCCAATGCCATCGAGAAACTATTCCACAGGGCAGACACATGGAAAGGACGCATATTGAAATTCACAGATAGGAAAGACGTTGCCCCAGAGGAATTTGACCTCAACGTCGATGCACAAGTAGGCTATTCCAACATAGCCATCGCATCTTCAGAAATCGTAGGCAAGGGTCCTGGCAATTCCGAAGCTCGCGACCTTCTACCACAAGCCTTTTCCGACTTCATCTATGCCATCATAATCGAGGAGTTGGGACTTGCCGGAGGCATCTTCGTGATGTTCCTCTACATCTTCCTGCTTTGGCGTTCAGGAAGGATAGCCGACCGTTGTGCCAACAATTTCCCAGCCTTTTTGGTGATGGGTCTCGCCCTGTTGCTTGTCCTTCAAGCCATGTTCAACATGATGGTTGCCGTGGGACTGGCACCAGTCACAGGCCAACCCCTGCCACTAATAAGCAAAGGCGGCACCTCTACAATCATCAACTGCATCTACATAGGAGCCATTCTCAGCGTAAGCATTTCGGCAAAACGCAAAAGTGCCACTGCCATGGGAGTGAAACAAGCCTGAAACTTGGTGTCGAAACGACAAAGACAGAAGAAGGATGTTTTTTTGTTAAGTGTCTCCAAATAAAATGCACATAAAATTGCATAAAGAGGAAAAAAATAGTTACTTTTGCAGTTAAAACTCAAGCTATGAGCGAAAAGTTAAGATTGATAATCAGTGGTGGCGGTACGGGAGGCCATATTTTCCCAGCCATTTCGATAGCCAATGCCATCAAATCCAAGCAACCTGAAGCAGAAATCCTCTTTGTAGGAGCCCAAGGCCGCATGGAGATGGAGCGTGTCCCCGCAGCAGGATATGCCATCAAGGGCTTGCCCATCTGCGGATTTGACAGGAAGAACTATCTACGCAACTTCGTCGTGCTTTGGAAGATTTGGAAGAGCCAGCGCATGGCCAAGAGCATCATTCGCCAATTCCGCCCTATGGTGGCAGTAGGCGTAGGAGGCTATGCCAGCGGCCCCACCCTCAACCAATGCGCGGCCATGGGCATACCATGCCTCATACAAGAGCAAAACTCATACGCAGGCGTGACCAACAAGCTGTTGGCCAAGAAAGTGCAGAAAATATGCGTTGCCTATGACGGCATGGAGAAATTCTTCCCAGCAGAGAAGATAGAGAACCTGGGCAATCCGGTGCGCCAGCAATTGCTCGAGACGACCCTCAGTCGCGACGCTGCAGCACAAAAGCTTGGACTAGACCCATCCCGCAGAATCGTTCTCATAGTAGGCGGAAGCCTTGGAGCCCGCACTTTGAACCAAAGCGTGCTTCAACATCTTGACATGGTAGAAGAAAGCGATGTAGAGATACTGTGGCAGACCGGCAAATATTATCATGAGAGCATCAAGGAAACCCTAGGAGAGCACAAGCCGATAAAGAACCTCAAGGTGACAGCCTTCATAGACGACATGGGTGCGGCCTATCGGGCAGCCGACTTGGTGGTGAGCCGCGCCGGAGCCAGCAGCATATCAGAGTTTTGCCTTTTGGGCAAGCCGGTCATCCTGGTACCATCACCCAATGTGGCAGAAAACCACCAATATCACAATGCCATGGCACTTGTGAACAAGGGAGCCGCCATTCACGTTGCCGACGACCAAGCGGCAGACACGCTGCTAAGAACAGCCATCGAGACCGTGGGCGATTCCACCCTTCTGGCATCTCTGAGCAAAAACATCCTTTCGCTTGGAAAGAAAAATTCTGCCGAAGCAATAGCAGACAGAGTGATAGATTTGGCAAGAAAAAAGACTACATACTGATAAATGAGCAATATAAAAGAAATACAGTCAGCATACTTCATCGGAGCAGGCGGCATCGGCATGAGCGCACTTGCTCGCTATTTCCTTCACAAGGGAATGTTTGTGGCCGGGTATGACAAGACCCCCACCCCACTAACCTCCCACCTGGAGGAAGAAGGCATGCACCTGCATTATGAGGACAACGTAGAACTCATCCCTGAGCCATGCCAGGATGCAGAAACCACACTAGTGATATACACCCCTGCCATTCCCGAAGACCACAGCGAATTGGCATATTTCAAAAACGGAGGCTTTGACCTTCAGAAACGAGCACAAGTGCTGGGCACCCTGACAAGGTCGCACAAAGGCTTGTGTGTGGCAGGCACCCATGGCAAGACCACAACATCGTCGATGTGCGCCCACATCATGCACCAAAGCCACCTCGACTGCAACGCATTCCTTGGAGGCATAACAAAGAACTACGGCACCAACTACATCCTCTCGGACAGCGACTATGTGGTGATTGAGGCAGATGAGTACGACCGTTCGTTCCACTGGCTCAGGCCATGGGCCACCGTCATCACAGCAACAGACCCGGACCATCTCGACATCTACGGCACAAAAGAAGCATATCTGGAAAGTTTCCGCCACTACACCACACTGATACAGCCAGGCGGTGCACTCATCATCCATGTTGGCTTGGAAATGAAAGCTGACGTAGGTGAAGGCGTACGCACCTACACCTACAGTCGCGATGAAGGCGACTTCCACGCCGAGAACATAGTCATCGACAATGGAGAGATCACTTTCGACTTCGTATCTCCAATCAGCAGTGTGAAAGACATCTCCCTGGGTCAGCCAGTGCCCATAAACATAGACAATGCCATAGCCGCCATGGCCATGGCACAGTTGAGCGGATGCACCGACGAAGAGCTGCGCGATGGCATGCGCACCTACCAAGGAGTGGAACGCAGGTTTGACTTCAAGCTGAAAGACAACCGTCATGTGGTGCTAAGCGACTACGCCCACCACCCCATTGAAATATACCAAAGTGCAAAAAGCATTCGCGAGCTATACCGCAACCGCAAGGTCACCGCACTGTTCCAGCCACATCTATACAGCCGCACCCGCGACTTCTACAAGGAATTTGCAGACAGTCTGAGCCTGCTCGACGAGGTGATACTATGCGAGATCTACCCTGCACGTGAAAAGCCGATACCCGGTGTGACATCACGCCTCATCTACGACAACTTGCGCCCTGGCGTAGAGCGCCGCCTGATTAAGAAGGACGAAGTGCTAGACTATGTAAAAAGTCGTGATTTCGATGTTCTCATCATTCTGGGTGCCGGTGATTTGGACAATTATGCATCCTCCATAGCAAACATTCTAAAGGAAAAATGATGTATATCAACTGGAAGAAGACCACATTTGCAATACTCAACACCATACTTGCCGTCTATCTTGTGCTTGCAATGACAGCTTTCAACAAGCCAGACAGGAGCAATGAGGTATGCAACAAAGTGAGCATATCCATTGCCGACAAGGACTCATGCGGATTTCTCAGTGCTTCGGAAGTGAAACGCCTGCTCACCAACCAGCATCTTTATCCCAAGGACAAAAAGATGTCGCTAGTAGACTTGAGGAGAATAGAGAACGCCCTTCAGTCCAACAGCTTCATCAACAGCGTGGAGTGCTTCAAGACCCAATCAGGCAGCGTAGGAATAAGAGTGACCCAGCGCTTGCCGATGTACAGGGTGATGAGCAACAATGGAGAAGACTATTTCATTGATGTTGACGGAGAAATCATGCAAGGAGAGCACTACTCTTCAGACTTGATAGTGGTGACTGGTGCCTTAAGCAAGCGTTATGCCCAGAATTACGTGACAAAATTGGTGGAATGGATATTGAGGAGTGACCTATGGAAGAACCAAGTGGAACAGGTGAACATACTCCCCGACAAGAGCATAGAAATCGTCCCACGAGTGGGAGACCACATAGTATGTCTTGGCAGATTGCCAGAAAGCAGCGACAAGTCACGCCGCGAGCGCAACATAAACCGATTTGTTGAGAACAAATTCAATCGTCTATTGAAATTCTATCGTTATGGCCTCGACAAGGTGGGATGGAACAAATACGAATACGTGAATCTGGAGTTTGACAACCAGATAATCTGCAAGCGCAACAATTCGGGAGGTACAAGCACCAAGATGGCAATACCGGAAAATCCCGATGCAGGGCAAAAGGAAACGACCAACCAAGCAACAGAGGCCAAGCCCCAAGCATAACACAAGACACAAATAATTTTCAGCAGCAACTGAACAAAAATACATTCGAAATAATATGGCAGCAAAGGAATTCATCGTAGCTATTGAACTTGGCTCTTCAAAGATTACCGGCATCGCCGGCAAGAAGAGCATGGACGGCAGCATCCAGGTGCTGGCTGTCGTGAGGGAAGACGCCACCTCGTGCATACGTAAAGGCGTTGTCTACAACATCGACAAGACAAGCGCTTGTCTGATCAACATCATCAAGAAGTTGAAGACCCTCCTCAAGTCTGAAATCTCTCAAGTGTACGTAGGCGTAGGCGGCCAGTCCATCCGGAGTGTCCGCAATGTCATTGTCAAGACGTTGCCCGACGACACCATCATCTCTCAAGACACCATCAACGAACTGATGGACAACAACCGCAGCATGTCTTATCCCGACTTGGAGATATTGGATGCCGCCACTCAGGAGTACAAGGTAGGCACACAATACCAAATCGACCCTGTGGGCATCCAGTGCAGCAAACTTGAAGGCAATTTCCTCAACATCTTGTGCCGCAAGTCGTTCTACCGCAATCTCAACAAATGCTTCGAGAATGCCAACATTGCAATAGCAGAAATGTACTTGTCGCCCATCGCCCTTGCACACAGCGTGCTGAACGAAGCCGAGATGCGCAGCGGATGCATGCTCGTAGACCTGGGTGCCGACACCACCACCGTCTTGGTGTACTACAAGAACATCCTTCGCCATCTCGTAGTCATCCCACTGGGAGGAAACAACATCACCAAGGACATTTCATCACTCCAGATGGAAGAAAGCGAGGCAGAGGAAATGAAGCTGAAATATGCCTCGGCATACACCGACAACAATGACATAGAGCCGGGCAAGACCCTCCAAATAGACAACGAACGCACCGTCTTGATGCAAGAGTTCGTCGACATCGTGGAAGCCCGTGTAAACGAAATCGTGCAAAACGCTTGGTATCAAGTGCCACAAGAATACAACGACAAATTGCTCGGCGGCATCATCCTCACCGGCGGCGGCTCCAACCTGAACAACATCAAGAAGGCATTCGCCAACGAAACCCACATACAGAAGATCCGCATTGCCGGCACTGTAATACAAAATGTCACTTCCACCGACAAGGACATCAACGCCCGCAATGGCATGATGAACACGGCATTAGGGCTTCTGGCAAAAGGCGACATCAACTGTGCCGGCCAGACCATCAACCCCAATACCGACCTGTTCACCCAACAGCCAGGCAGCAACACCACAGGCGACCTTCATTCCAAGCCACGTCCTGTGAGTGACATCAGACCCGGCACGGTAATGACCGAAGCCGAGAAGAAGAGAATGGAAGAGGAGCGCCAGCGCAAAATGGAACAGACAAAACGCGAAAACGAGCAGTCCTCCACAGAAGAACCCCAAACAGGTAAGAAGAGAGGAAGCTTCTTCCAACGTGCAAGAAAATCCTTTGAAGAATTCGGAAAGAAACTCATTTCCGAGGAGTCAGACGAGGACAACCGCTAATCAACACTTGACAGAAAAAACATAGTCGCACATATAAAAACCAACTATCATGGCAGAAGACAACAAGCAAGAAGTTCTCGATTTTGAAGAACTGCCAAAAGAGAACTGCATCATCAAGGTCATCGGCGTGGGTGGCGGCGGCGGCAATGCCGTCAACCACATGTACCGTGAAGGCATCCATGAGGTGACTTTCGTATTATGCAATACAGACCGCCAAGCACTCAACGACTCTCCCGTGCCCGTACATATCCAATTGGGCAAAGAAGGTCTGGGAGCAGGCAACAAGCCCGAACGTGCCCGCAAGGCAGCCGAAGAAAGCGAAGACGACATCCGCCGCATGCTCAACGACGGCACCAAGATGTCGTTCATCACCGCCGGCATGGGTGGTGGCACCGGCACGGGAGCAGCTCCCGTCATCGCCCGCGTGTCGAAAGAGCTGGGTATCCTTACAGTAGGCATAGTAACCATCCCGTTCCGCTTTGAAGGTTCCAACAAGATAGACCAAGCCCTCGACGGTGTGGAAGAGATGTCGAAACACGTGGATGCCCTCCTTGTAATCAACAATGAGCGCTTGCGCGAGATATACCCCGACTACTCCGTACTCAATGCCTTTGCAAAAGCAGACGACACACTGAGCGTGGCAGCCAGGAGCATTGCAGAAATCATCACCGTACACGGGCTCATCAACCTTGACTTCAATGATGTGCGCACGGTTTTGAAAGATGGTGGCGTCGCCATCATGAGCACAGGTTATGGAGAGGGTGACGGCAGAGTGAAGAAAGCCATAGAAGATGCACTTCACTCACCATTGCTCAACGACAACGACGTGTTCAACTCGAAGAAAATCCTGCTCAGCATATCGTTTGCAAACGACAAGGAGACAGGCGGCCTGATGATGGAAGAGATGAACGATGTGAACGACTTCATGGCGAAATTTGGAGACGATTTCGAAATCAAGTGGGGTCTTGCCGTAGACCCGGACTTGGGCAAGAAAGTGAAGGTCACCATCCTGGCAACAGGCTTTGGCATTGAGGACGTAGAAGGCATGAGCTCGCATATCAGAAAGCCGATAGACCCCACCATGCAAGCCAAGAAGGAAGACGACCGCATACGCAGGGAAAATCGTCGCGGCCACTATTATGGCGACACGAACCCCACTCCCCACAAGCGTCGCCCGCCAATCTTCATCTTCAAACCAGAAGACCTGGACAACGAGGATGTCATCCTGGCAGTGGAGAGCACGCCAACCCTCCGCAGGACACGCAAGTTGCTTGAAGATATTTGCCGCACAGCAACAGGCGAAAGCGAAAACAAAGACACCGAGAGCGACAGCAGCACCCCATCGTCGAAAATAGTCTTCGGTTAAACATCATTCTCAACCCTATCTACAAAAAGAAAATGACATTATACGACCAAATAAGCGAAGACATAAAGTCTGCAATGAAAGCCCGCGACAAAGTCCGTCTTGAGACTCTTCGCAACATAAAGAAAGTATTCATAGAGGCAAAGACCGCTCCAGGAGCCAACGACACCCTGGAAGACGCCGATGCCTTGAAGATAATCCAGAAGCTCGCCAAGCAAGGCCGTGAAGCAGCAGCCACTTTTGCCGAAAAGAACAGGCAAGACCTGGCCGATGGAGAGCTGGCGCAAGTAGCAGTGATCGAGAGCTATCTGCCCCAGCCACTTAGTGAAGCAGAAATCGATGCTGCCGTGAAAGCCATCATTTCCGAAACAGGCGCCACAGGCATGAAGGACATGGGCAAGGTCATGGGAATCGCCAGCAAGCAAATGGCAGGAAAAGCCGACGGACGTGCCATCTCCAGCATCGTGAAGCGACTTCTCGCCTAATTATCACACGAACAACTCTTTCAAGACATCAAGCGACTTCATTGTCGGGAATCCTGGCACATGAAGCCTGTAATACTCCAAGATCACCTCTGTGCATCTGTTGCGCTCCTCTCGCGACATGGCACAGAGGTGCATTGTTTGAAAATTCAAACGCATCAACAAGCCAATCTTCGATGCCTCTGAAGGATGCAGGAAATGACCATGCAGAGGCATTTCGGAAGTGAAACAAGCATTGAGCAGGTCAAAGAACCCACCTTCCATCCCGGAATCCGTATTAGGCGAAAAACCCAAGAATCGTGTGAGCCGAATCATGAAGACAAGGTGAAAATTGGAAAAGCCCTCATCCACCCCATCAAGCCATTCCAGGCTAAATGCCACAAAATTGAATAGAGACTGGTTCTCCCTCTCCCCACGAGTGGCATGCAAGAGGAATTCTGAAATGAAAAGGCCAATTGAAAGCTTATATGGATGCATCGACAACGACGGCAGCGGCAAGGAAATCCTGATGTCCTTCAACTTTTGCAAATCCGACTTCAACCTGAAATCATAATTCACCTCCACAATGGTGAGAGGCATGAAAAGAGGTTTCTTCATACGCCCCTTTGGCGACTTGGATACAGACACGGCAAAAGATACTCTGCCCTGCTCTTCGGTGAACATATCCACTATAAGACGGCTATCACCATATTTCATTGCCCTGAGCACAATAGCTCTCGACTTTATCATCAACATGCTGTAAAGGTACGTCAAACCATCTTAAAAACCAAGAAAAATGTGAAAAAACGATAAAAACAATGCATTTTATAAAAAAATGACAGATAAAATTTGGCTGGAAAGAAGAAAAGCAATACCTTTGCATCCGCTAAACACGTCAATGGTCCATTCGTCTATCGGTTAGGACGAGAGATTTTCATTCTCTAAAGAGCAGTTCGACTCTGCTATGGACTACAAAAACAATAAAAAGATCACAACAAAGATGGCAAATCACAAATCATCATTAAAGAGAATCCGTCAGGACAAGAAGAAACAACTTCACAACAAATACTACGCTAAGACCATGCGTAATGCTGTACGTAAACTACGTGCCATGACCAACAAGGAAGAGGCTGCGAAGCTCTATCCCAGCGTTCAGAAAATGCTTGACAAATTGGCAAAGACCAACATTATCCACAAGAACAAGGCAGCCAATCTCAAATCAAGCCTTTCACGCCAGATCAACAAGATGGCTTAACTTTATCATACACATATATGAAAGCCGCGACCTCAAAGGTTGCGGCTTTATTTGTCTATTGACCGAAGCCATTCCACCATACTCTTCAAAGCCGGTCCATTCATCAGGCTTCCTGTGAAGAGGCAGACAGTCTTGCACAACGAGAGTCATCCCGACACAAATCTTCACTACCACAGCCATGGAACAAGTCCCCAAACAACATGTTGGGCGATATGGTCCAAAAGATGTATTTTATCCCTCTTTTTTATTACTTTTTAGGATAGAATAATTTCTAAAATTGGCATATTTTTCTTAACTTTGCACGAGAAAAGAAACATGCCCTCCACCCCTGTGAATTCCACAGGAAATAACATAACGCTGATGGCAAAAAGCGACTCGGTGGGGCACAAAAACAACAAAAGAAATGCCAGAAGTACAAAACCCAGAAAGCAATTATTCTGCAAAAAACATTCAGGTGCTTGAAGGCTTGGAAGCCGTTCGCAAGCGCCCAGCCATGTATATTGGTGACATTAGCGAGAAAGGTCTGCATCATTTGGTAAATGAGACAGTGGACAATTCCATTGATGAAGCAATGGCAGGCTATTGCACACATATTGAGGTTACCATCAACGAAGACAACTCGATTACAGTGCAAGACAACGGTCGTGGAATTCCAGTGGACGAGCACAAGAAGCTTCACAAGTCGGCATTGGAAGTGGTAATGACAGTTCTCCATGCAGGTGGAAAATTCGACAAGGGCTCCTACAAGGTTAGTGGTGGTCTGCATGGCGTGGGCGTAAGCTGCGTAAACGCATTGTCATCGCACATGATGTCGCAAGTATTCCGAGATGGGAAGATATATCAACAAGAATACGAGTGCGGCAAGCCATTATACCCTGTAAAGATAGTTGGCGAGACCGACAGCCAGGGCACTCGCCAGCAATTTTGGCCCGACAAGACAATATTCACCACCACAGTCTACCAATATGACATCATAGCCCGCCGCATGCGCGAGCTGGCATACCTCAATGCAGGCATCACCATCACACTCCGCGACCTTCGCCCCGACGAGAACGGCGACACCCGTGAAGAAGTGTTCCATGCCAAGGATGGCTTGAAGGCATTTGTCAGGTTCATCGACCGCCATCGCACCCACCTGTTCAACGATGTCATCTACCTGAAGACAGAAAAGCAAGGCATCCCCATCGAGGTGGCAGTGATGTACAACACAGACTATTCTGAAAACATACACTCTTATGTGAACAACATCAACACCATAGAAGGCGGCACCCACTTGCAGGGTTTCCGCATGGCGTTGACCCGCACCCTGAAGAAATATGCCGACAGCGACCCCGTGATTTCAAAGCAAATAGAGAAGGCGAAGATAGAGATTACGGGTGAAGACTTCCGCGAAGGCTTGACAGCCGTGATATCCATCAAGGTAGCAGAGCCTCAATTTGAAGGTCAGACGAAAACCAAGTTGGGCAATAGCGAAGTGGCAGGCGCCGTTCAGCAAGCCGTGGGCGAAGCACTTTCCTTCTATTTGGAAGAGCACCCCAAGGAAGCCAAGCAAATATGCGACAAGGTGGTGCTGGCAGCCACAGCGCGCATAGCCGCACGCAAGGCTCGTGAGAGCGTCCAGCGAAAGAACGTCATGTCGGGTGGAGGTTTGCCAGGCAAGTTGGCAGACTGCTCAAACAAAGACCCGAAAGAATGCGAGATATTCCTTGTGGAGGGCGACTCCGCCGGTGGTTCAGCCAAACAAGGCCGCGACAGATACACACAAGCCATCCTTCCTCTGCGTGGCAAGATTCTGAATGTGGAGAAAGTGATGTGGCACAAAGTGTTCGAGAGCGAGTCAGTGATGAACATCATACAGAGCATCGGCGTGAGATTTGGCGTGGATGGCGAGGGCGACAAAGAAGCCAACATCGAGAAGTTGCGTTATGACAAGATCATCATCATGACCGACGCCGATGTCGACGGCTCCCACATCGACACCCTCATCATGACACTATTCTACCGATTCATGCCCAAAGTGATACAAGAAGGCCACCTCTACATAGCCACCCCCCCACTTTACCTATGCACATACAAGAACAAAGTGAAGGAATACTGCTATACAGAACAGCAACGTCAATCCTTTCTCGACAAATATGGAGAGGGCAAGGAGAACTCCAGCATCCACACCCAGCGCTACAAAGGTCTTGGCGAAATGAACCCCGACCAGCTATGGGAAACGACCATGGACCCCTCAAAACGTCTGTTGCGCCAGGTAAGCATTCAAAATGCCGCCGAGGCGGACGAGATTTTCTCAATGCTCATGGGAGACGATGTGGAGCCAAGACGAGAATTCATTGAGGCCAATGCCACATACGCCAACATTGACGCATAACATGAAAAAAGAAACAATCTAATAACAAAAGTGCAAGGCGGAGCAAAAAAACACTGCTCCGCCATGCATTTTTTAGAAAGACACCTTTCCAAGAACATCTTTCCAAGAACAAAAGGATGCTAAAACCAAACCACCCACTTCTGGCTTTCTTTTTCAGCGCGATGATGCTGTTGGAAGCCATCCCGTCGCTCGCCAATGAACAATTATTGCATAACGGAGGAGAGACAATAGCTACATCAACCGCCACAGACAAGACAAATCACGACCAGACATCCATCAGCAACATGCTGGCAGATTCGCTCAACGAAGCCACCAACAACCAATCCACCCAATCCATAGAGGACGAAGCACAAGACAACACATTTTTCAAAAAGATGGATAAAGGTGAAAGACAAACCGTTGTCCTTTTCATTATAATATTCATTTTGCCATTGTTGTTGATGGCAGTGCTTTTGGGCTTTGCCTACAAATCACTTCATGACCGTAAGAAAGCCAACAAGGCGATGAACCAACTCCAGCAACTACAGCAAGACTTCTTCACAAAAGTGGCACATGAATTGCGCACCCCCCTCACACTTATTATCGGCTTGAGCGACAACATAGAGACAGGCCGTGCCAGTACAGAAGAAGAATTGAGGAAAGCAGCCCAAGTAATCAAGCGCAATGGTTATCACATGCAGCGTCTGATCAACCAAATGCTCGATCTGTCAAAAATAAAGTCGGACTACAACAAGATGGAGTGGAAACGTGGCGACATAGTGAAATATACAGAGATGATAGTAGAGAGCTTCTGCGACTTGGCAAAGAAGCGAAACATCAGCCTCGACTACATACCAGCCCAAAAGGAAGCAGAAATAGCCTTTGTACCCGACTATTACAACAAAGTGCTATACAACCTCATAGCCAATTCATTGAAATACACCAATGATGGAGGGCATATTTTTGTAAGCACATCATTGGAAAGCCATCATTTTGTGATTTCAGTCACAGACACGGGCATAGGAATAAAAACAGAAATACTGCCCCACCTTTTTGACGAATTCTACACAAGCGACCAATTCCCCACCAGTGTGAGTACAGGTGTGGGCCTTTCACTTGTAAAACAGATCGTAGACCTGCTCAAAGGAGAAATAAAAGTAAAAAGCACCGAGGGGAAAGGCACAACATTCACCATCACCACCCCACTTCGCGAATGCCACAGCGACATTCCATATTACACCATGGGCATAGAGGCATACAAGCCCCAAGAAGAGGACGACATCATAATGGAACCGGCCATTGATGACGACCCTGACAACAAATCGAAGCCAAAGATCCTCATCGTGGAAGACAATGCGGATGTGATAGAATACATTGGCAGCCTATTATGCCACAAATACGCCATAATCTACGCACGAGATGGAGAGGAGGGTTTTGAAATAGCCAAGCAACAAGTGCCAGACCTGATAATAAGCGACCTCATGATGCCCAAGTTTGATGGCTATGAGCTATGCAAGCAAGTAAGAAGCTCCTCCTTGCTTTCACACATCCCCTTCATCATGATTACAGCCAAGGTGACCGAGGAGGAGCGCATCAAAGGCCTCGATGCCGGAGCAGACGCATACTTGGCCAAACCATTCAACGCAAACGTGCTTTTGGTGCGGGTGGACAAACTGATATCACAACGCCAGCAATTACGCGAACTGTATTCTAAAAGCATTTTGAGCAAAGGCACAAGCACCATCGAGAATCCTCTCAGCAAGAGCGACCAGGCATTCCTCGACCAGATATCCACCCTGGTACGCACCCAAATGACACAAGGACAATCCAATGTGGAAAACATTGCCTCCCAACTATGCCTAAGCAGCAAGCAACTACGCAGGAAGATATACGCCCTTACAGGTGAGACCACAGTAGCCTATATCATGCAGATACGCTTGGCCGAGGCCCACAAGATGCTCATGACCGACCCAGCCATGCCCGTTTCCGAAGTTGCAATTAGATGCGGTTTTGAAGATGGGGGATATTTCACAAAGGCATTCAAGCAACAATATGGCATGACACCAACACAAATGCGACAAGGCAAGAATACATAAAACAAACCCAGGCCATTTATCATTAAAAGTAGCAAAAAGTTCATCAAATGTCATAAAAAACCCAAAGGGACACCTATTGTCCGAAAATTACCATTAAAAGTAGAAAAATTACCACTAAGATTGGTTTCCAAAGAGTAATTTTGCGATTGTTTAGTGATTAGGAATAATAATTTAAACAAAACGTAAAACTTACTTGCTGGAACATCTATATATGTATATCTGCTTGGTTAAGACCAAGAAATAAGTATTAAGCGTAAAGTTTTGTTATCTTTTCGTTCATGGTTGCCGTGAGGCAGCCGTGAACGCTTTTTTATATGGTTTTATCTCAAAGGATGGGTTGAAATACCAAAAAAATGAATTACTATTTTGCAATCCAATCAAATTAGGCTATATTTGCATCCAACCAACCATTCATCATCATGAAAAAACGCGAGATTTCCTTCATTTTGTCTCTTCTTTTCATCAAAACGCTCACAGCCCAATCGCAAGTCCCCATGACGCTGTGGTATGACCGTCCTGCCGATTATTTCGAAGAGTCGCTCCTCATAGGCAATGGCAAGTTGGGTGCCAGCATCTTTGGAGGCATCAAGGACAACATCATCTATCTGAACGACATTACACTTTGGACAGGAAAACCAGTAGACCCTAACCTCGATTCAGGAGCCAGCAAATGGATTACACCCATTCGCGAAGCCTTGTTTGCAGAAGACTATGCCAAGGCCGACAGTCTCCAACTACATGTCCAGGGTCCCAATTCACAATTCTACCAGCCATTGGGCACCTTCCACATCATAGACGACAATGAAGAAGAGGCAAAAACATACACCAGGACACTCGACATAGACAGTGCACTCTGCCACGACCATTACACCCAAGGAGGCAAGCGTTTTTCACGTGAATACTTCGCATCAAACCCTGACAAGATGATAGCCATGCGCATAAGATGCCACGATGGCCAGGGAATAAATTGCCGCTTGTTGCTCACATCCCAAGTTCCACATGTAGTGAAAGCCAAGTCCAACGGCCAAATGGTGATGACCGGCCATGCCATTGGCGACCCAAGCGAGAGCATCCATTTCTGCTGCATGATGAAAGCCGACAGTGATGGCGACCTGTCTGCCACAGATACCACAATAGTGGTGAGCAAAGCCTCCGAGCTAACCATATATTTCATAAACGAGACAAGCTTCAATGGTGCATTGCACCATCCGGTAGACGAAGCGAGCCCCTACCTAAGCAATGCATCCGACGACATCTGGCATCTTGCCAACTACACATACAGTCAATTCCGCAAGCGCCACACAGACGACTATAAGAAGTATTACGACAGGTTGCGATTGCACTTGGGAAGCAATACAGAGCGAGCCGACCGCAGCATCCCAACCGACTCACTTCTCAAGAGATACAGCGACAATGGAGGCGACAGCCGCTATTTGGAATCCCTCTATTTCCAATATGGCAGATATCTTCTGATTTCCTGTTCGCGCACTCCGGGCGTCCCAGCCAACCTACAAGGGTTGTGGACCCATCACAAATACTCCCCCTGGCGAGGCAACTATACAGTGAACATCAATCTTGAAGAGAATTACTGGCCGGCAGAAGTAGCCAACCTAAGCGAGATGACCACTCCCCTCTGGAACTTCATGCAGTCGCTTTCCGACAACGGAAAACATGTGGCCTTCAACTACTATGGCATCCATCGAGGGTGGTGCTCAAGCCACAACAGCGACATTTGGGCCATGGCCAACCCTGTAGGAGAAAAGCGAGAAAGCCCAGAATGGAGCAACTGGAACATGGGAGGAGCATGGTTGTCACAAGCCCTATGGGAACACTACCGCTATACACTCGACCACACATTCCTCACCACCACCGCCTATCCCCTGCTGCGTGGAGCGAGTGAGTTCTGCCTCGACTGGCTCATCGAAAACCCATCACGTCCTGGTGAACTAATCACTGCTCCGAGCACATCGCCAGAAAACGAATACAAGACATCCGAAGGCTATCACGGCACCACATGCTATGGAGGAACAGCCGACCTTGCCATCATCCGGGAACTGTTTGAAAACACACTTGCAGCAGGCAAAGCCGCAGGTGGCGACAAGGCATTCCTGAAAGAAGTAAGAAAGAGTCTGAAACGCCTCCGCCCCTACACCATTGGCCATGAAGGAGACATCAACGAATGGTATCACGACTGGGACGACTGGGACCCACAACATCGCCACCAGTCACATCTCATAGGGCTATATCCCGGCCATCAGATAACACCATCCACCACCCCCGAACTGGCAAAGGCCGCAAGGAGGAGTCTTGAAATCAAGGGTGACAAGACCACAGGATGGAGCACAGGATGGCGCATCAACCTGTGGGCGAGGCTGCATGATGGCGAGCAAGCCTACCACATATACAAGAAACTGCTCACCTACGTATCCCCCGACGACTACAAAGGCAAAGACCGTCGTCGGTCAGGCGGCACCTATCCCAACTTGCTCGATGCCCATCCCCCATTCCAGATTGACGGCAACTTTGGAGGTACAGCAGGAGTGTGTGAAATGCTGTTGCAAGACGATGAGAAAGAGATGATGTTGCTGCCTGCCATCCCAGGCGCGTGGAAAGAAGGGAAAGTGACAGGCCTGCGTGCCCGAGGAGGCTACACTGTCGACTTGGAATGGCAAGACGGCAAGCTGTTGTCAGCCACCATCACAGCAGACAAGAAAGGAAAGGTCAAGTTGAATTATAAAGGAAAGCGCATCACGCTGAAAATGAAAGAAGGAGAGACGAGCCTGGTTAATTTCTTCAAGACCCTCCCTTGACATTTACAGTCTGCGATAGCTGGAGGGCGACATGCCCACATGCTCCTTGAAATATTTCCCCAAGAAAGACTGGTTGGGGAAATTGAGATGTTGTGATATTTCCTTGATGCTCATTGTGGAATTTCGCAGCAACACCCTTATTTCCAATGTCACATAATAGTCAATCCACTCATTGGGTGTCTGATGGCTCACCTGCTTCACAGTTTCCGACAAGTATTTGGGAGTGATGCACAATTGCTGTCCATACCAGCTCACCCTTCTTTTGTGTCTGAAATTGTTTTTGACAAGATTAATGAAGTCATTAAAAATGGCATCAGCCCTTGTTCTTTTAGGCTGGCTCATCTGGTTTTGGTGAATTTCATTACCTATGTCATAAATCATCGCCTTCAGCAGCGACATTGCCAGCTCCCTTCTGAAGTAATGCCCCATGTCATCCACCTTGCTCCTTATCATGTTGAAGTAGTCAATAAAGACCTTCGCCTTTTCAGGTTTCAAGTCAAAGACAGGATGTGAGTAAGCAAACAAGAAAAGCTGCGACATCTCATGCACCTCTTTTATTATTTCCGCAAAGAAATCATTAGATGTCATTATTGCGACGCCTTTGCAGTCGGGGCTGAGCATGTAGTTGCCAATCACCTGCCCGTTGTTCAATATGATGACATCATTTTTCCTCATCACATGTTCTTTAGTGTCCACGACATAGCGAGCACTTCCCTCCATGCACAACGCCACCAACAGACAGTTCATCTTCCGTGGCTCAGTAGCGATAGGAATATCTTTGAAACTGCTGAAGAGCACCAAGTCGTTGTCGATATACGAGCTATCGTCAAGAGCCAACCTTACATTTTCCAAGCTGATATCGTTGTTCATGCCACTTCTACAAAATCACTCCACCGACTCTAGGTTTGCAATCACCTCCTTGGCGACACATTCCAGTTCATCATACCAAACCTCTCCGAATCGTCTCACGAGAGGAGCTTTAAGGAACTGGTAGACACGTAGGTTATTTTTCCTACCCAAAACGACAGCGTCCCGGCACACGTTCCATTCATGATAGTTGAGTCCCACGCTCCCATTGGAAAATCTCTTTTCCCTTATAGGATACAAAGAACAACTGATAGGTTTGCAGAAAGAAGTGATCCCCTTTCTGAAAGCCTTTTCCAGAGCACACAAGCAAACCCCATTTTCATAGCAAGTGAACACGCAGTCCCTGCCATTTACAATGCTTGTAACCATCTCCCCATCAGCATCAGGATATGCCACCCCCTGCTTGTCCACCACAGCTTGAGCCGAAGCCGCCATGTCATCCCATACGGCATCCAGGCAATTCTCCACCTCGGCTATTTCATCCATGTCCAAAGGAGCCCCGGCATCTCCCTCCACGCAACATTGCCCGTGGCATTTGTCGAGGTCGCAGCAAAAGAAATTGGTGATGATGTCAGCAGAGACAAGCACATTTCCCACTTGAATGATAGGCAAAGTCCTGTTTTTCATATAAAAGGATAAAGAAATGATCCAAGCATCGATAGCTACAAATTACCATTCTATAGGTTCAATCCCGTGCGAAGACAGGAATGCGTTGGCTTGTGAAAAATGATGGTTTCCAAACCACCCGCCCCTATTGGCAGAGAGAGGCGAAGGATGCACCGATTGCAACACAAGATGCTTTCTCGTGTCAACAAGGCCCGCCTTGCTTCTGGCATATCCCCCCCACAAGATGAACACCAAGTTTTGTCTTCCGTCACTCAAGGCCTTGATGGCTGCATCGGTAAAAGTTTCCCAACCTTTTCTTTGGTGGCTACCCGCATAATGTGCCCTGACAGTCAATGTGGCATTCAGCAGCATAACCCCCTGCTCAGCCCATCGCGTGAGGTTTCCCGACAAGGGCATTGGCACCCCCAAGTCCAGTTCCAATTCCTTGAAGATGTTTACAAGAGAAGGCGGCATGGGCACTCCATCGGGCACGGAAAAGCTCAGCCCCATGGCTTGTCCCGGCTCATGGTAAGGATCCTGTCCGATGATCACCACCTTCACCTTGTCGAAAGGACACAGATTGAAAGCGTTGAAAATCAATCTACCAGGCGGGAAACAAGTAAAGTGAGAGTACTCTTGCCTTACCACTTGCACCAATTGTGCAAAATAAGGCTTTTCAAACTCGTTTGCCAATCTTTCCTTCCAGGAAGGTTCTATAGACACGTTCATTTGCAGGTCAGCCTGTCATGGTCGGGAGGTCTTGTCCTTTCCAAGACCTCCCGTCCGATATGCATTTTTCAGAAAATCAAGTTATCGCCAGTCATGTCTTGCGGTTTCTCCAATCCCATGATATGCAAGATAGAAGGAGCCACATCAGCCAGTCGTCCGTCTTTCACCCGTGCATTGTTGTCGTTTGTGACATAGATGAACGGCACGGGATTGAGAGAGTGAGCGGTATTTGGTGTACCATCAGGATTGATGGCATTGTCAGCATTGCCATGGTCAGCAATGATGATAACCTCATAATCAGCAGCTTTTGCAGCTTCCACCACTTCTCTCACGCAGTTGTCGACAGCCCACACGGCCTTTGCTATTGCATTGTAGACACCAGTGTGCCCCACCATGTCCCCATTGGCGAAATTCACCACGATGAAATCATACTGTTCGGTCTTTATAGCCCCCACGAGCTTGTCCTTCACCTCGTATGCACTCATTTCAGGTTTAAGGTCATACGTAGGAACCTTTGGGGAAGGCACCAGAATGCGGTCTTCCTTGTCGAAAGGAGCTTCGCGTCCACCATTGAAGAAGAAAGTGACATGAGCATATTTCTCTGTTTCTGCTGTGTGCAGTTGCTTCTTTCCGAGTTTTGACAAATACTCTCCAAGAGTATTTTCCACATTCTCCTTCGGGAAAAGCACATGCACCCCCTTGAAATTAGCATCATAAGGAGTCATGCAGAAATATTGCAGTCCAGGGATGGTATGCATTCCAGCCTCCGGCATGTCTTGCTGCGTCAGCACAGTTGTAAGTTCTTTAGCACGGTCATTGCGGAAATTGATGAAAATCACCACATCCCCTTCTTGTATGGTGCCGTCCACCTTTGCATTGTTGATAGGCTTGATAAACTCGTCGGTTACGTTTGCTTCGTAGCTGTCCTCCATGGCCTTCACCATGTCTTCGGCTTGATTGCCCTTGCCTTCTACAAGCAGGTCGTAAGCCTCCTTCACCCTCTCCCATCTCTTGTCACGGTCCATAGCATAGAATCGGCCGACAATAGAAGCGATGGCGGCATCGTTTTTCTCGCAAACTTCAGTTAGCTGCCTTATGAAACCTATGCCACTTTTCGGGTCGGTGTCACGCCCGTCCATGAAGCAGTGAACGAAGGTGTTTTTCAAGCCATATTCCTTGCTTATTTCCACCAATTTGAAGAGATGGTCAAGAGAAGAATGCACACCACCGTTGGAGGTAAGTCCCATGAGATGCAGCCTTTTCCCTGTTTCCTTGGCATAGGAATACGCCCTGACGACCTCTTTGTTTTTCAATATGGAATTGTCGCGGCATGCACGGTTGATTTTCACCAAGTCCTGGTAGACCACCCGTCCAGCGCCAATGTTAAGGTGCCCCACTTCCGAGTTGCCCATCTGCCCATCAGGCAGACCAACATCCTCCCCCGAAGCATCGAGTTTGGAATGTGGGCTTACAGCGTTCAAATAATCAAGATAAGGCGTAGGTGTCCTGAAGATGACATCACCTTCGCCATGCTCTCCGATACCCCATCCGTCGAGTATCATGAGTAAAGCTTTCTTTGCCATATTTTCTATTATAATTGTGTTGAATGGTTATCCTTGATAGACAAGTATTAAATAATGTCAATCCTTATCCGAATACTTGTATCAATTTCGTTGCAAAGTTACGCAATTATTTGATAAGCGACGAACTATTTTTGAATTATCGCTGATTTTGGCATGCTTGGCAACAAAAAAAACGGCTCTCGTTGTCGAGAGCCGTCATTGTAAATAACCCCCCTTGCCTTTTCCGCCATACAGCCTGGCAATTAGTTTATTTGTATGGAACGTGCAACTTTCACCTTTGTCTCTTCAATTTTTGGAAGATTGACAGTGAGAATACCGTCGCAGACCTTAGCCTCTATCTTCTCCTTGTCCACGTCCTCTGGCAGGATAAGCGTCTGCTCGTATTTCGTGTAGGAGAACTCACGGCGCAAGTAGTGCGTTTTTTCGTTTTCCTTTTTCTCTTCGTCTTTTTGTTCCATTTTGATTACGAGGTTGCCCTCATCGTTGATGTTGACAAAGAAATCCTCCTTCTTCAGCCCGGGAGCTGCCAGCTCTACGATATACATGTTGTCGTTTTCCATAACATTGGTTGCTGGTGCCGTGGTGCAAGGTTTTGCAGCTTGAATACCTACATTCATCAAGTCGTTGAACAACTCTGGCAACCAATAATTTCCGTGCATAGTTCTCATGATTTATACCTCCTATTTGTTTGTTAATTATGATAATCGATGTTGAAAACGCTTCAGTTATGAATTGCGTTCATCCAACAATATGCAACACACGTGCCAAGCGTTCGATTGCGCCATTTTGTCATATCATTATGTCACAATGACACAAAACAGGATGGCCAATGATTCACATAATAGTGTGTTCCACATTAATTATCTACCAAGAATTTCATTTTAGCGAAAGACCTAACACTTATTTTTCATGTGTTTTTCTTCCATAAGTAACGAATTATCAAGAAATATGCCTAACTTTGCCACAACAATCCATCAATCCACTCAACATGAGAGAAGAAAAACGCATCAATCTTACGAAACACTTTCGCGAAATCAGCCTGCTCATGCTTGCAATAACATGCAGCTGTTGCACAGGCAACGCTCAAGGAGGCAGCGTCACCAGCACCGACAGCTTAGCCCAAGAAAACGACAAACAACATACTGTGACATTGCTGTTTGGTGGCGACCTAATGCAGCACATCGGCCAAGTGCAGTCGGCCTCCCGACCGGACGGTACATACGACTACAGTGGGGTGTTCGACCTCATGGCCCCCGAGATACAACGTGCAGACATCGCCATTGCCAATTTCGAAGTAACCCTTGGCGGCCCACCCTACAAGGGCTACCCCCAATTTTGCGCACCGGATGAATATCTGCAAGCCGCCATCGACTGTGGCTTTGACGTGCTGACCACCTGCAACAACCACAGTGTGGACACATACGGACGAGGCATCGACCGCACCATCACCATGATGGACTCGCTCGGTGCAAAGCATCTGGGCACCTACCGCAACCAAGCCGAGCGCGACAGCCTCTACCCCTTTGTCATCGAACACAACAACATACGCATCTGCATTCTCAACTACACTTACGGCACCAATGGCATCCCCGTGCCCAAGCCCTATATCGTGAACCTGATAGACACCACCGTGATAGCCAAGGACATCGCCAAAGCCAAGTCGCTGCATCCAGATGTCATCATCTGCATGCCACACTGGGGCGATGAATACAAACTGTTGCCCAACCAAGGCCAGCGCGACCTTGCCAACTGGCTTTTTGAGAAAGGTGTGGACCACATAATAGGCGGTCACCCACACGTGGTGGAGCCAATAGAAGTGCGCGAAGGGGAAGACGGGAAGCACCTGCTTGCCTATTCGTTGGGCAATTTCGTAAGCAACCAGTCTCGTCCCAACACCGATGGTGGCACAATGGTAAGAATGACACTTACCAAACAAGGAGGGAAGACCACCCTCACCGACTGCGGCTACAATCTATACTGGGTGTCGAGGCCCCCACTTTCCAACAACAAGCACGGCTATGTGGTATATCCTGCCAGCTACCCTACGGACGGAATGACCGCCACAGAGCGTACCAAACGCGAAACGTATCTCAAGAACACTCGCGACCTGTTTTCCAAGCACAACAAAGGCATTCAGGAATATATGGTGAAACAATAACTCACCAATAAGCAATAATCACATTCACGAAAATGCATATCTTTCTCAAAATAATGCAAGGAAAGAGAACAACTTTTATAATATTTTTCTAATTTTGCGAAAAGAAAGTTCTATCACATACCAACAAACCAAAAAAACTATGAAAGAAAAGCTACGATTACTCATGCTGACCTTGCTATGTGCAGCATTCGGTCAGGCAATGGCACAGGAAGTCATATTGGACTTCACTACCAATGATGTATGGCAATTCCCCGAAGGCTCAAGCAACAAGGGGACAGCAGCAGCCACATTCAGCAATGGCGACTACTCCATTACTCTGGAAGCCACTTCAAATGGCTACTATTTCAGTTCATACCAAGGCAACTATTACCTCATGTTAGGCAAGACAGACGCTTCTCTCACGTTACCGGCATTCAATTTCGACGTTGCCACCATAGAAGTGGTAGGTAATGCAAACGCCTCAGGCAACGTAAAGCAAAACATCTTTGTAGACGGCGAAGCCATTTGCACGGAGACGACAGGTGCACAAGGAACCAACAAGTATGACATTCCTGCAGAATATCAAACGGCTGGAACCATCTACACGCTGAAGATACTGAACAACTACAACAGCCAAATTCGTCAAATCAACATCTACAGAGCTGGCCAGACGGTGAAAGACACCCCCACCATTCAGTTTGCCAACACCTCTTTCACAGCCATTCTCGGTGAGGACTTTGAAGCACCAGAACTGACCTACACTGGCGATGGTGTCATAACCTATTCCTCTGATGCAGAAGATGTTGCTACAGTAGATGCATCGACAGGCGCTGTTGACATCGTTGGCGTGGGCACAGCAAACATCACAGCCTCAGCGACAGAAACAGCCAATTGCAATGCGGTTTCCACTTCCTACAAGATTACCGTTATCGAGCCACAAGGTGGCCATGAGATTGTTGACGGCATCTTCGACTTCACCGATGTGACCGACTATGGCACAGGCCTTGTACCATCGAGCGGAAGCGATTACATCACCGAAGACTACACATGGACGGCAGGCAACGTGACCCTCGTCACCTCCGGCAAGTATCGCTGGTGGTTCGCTGCCAGCGGCAACACGCTGCGCTTCTACAGCAATGTCGCAGAAGAGGTGCAGACCTCGAAGATGACCATCTCCGTGCCCGAAGGCTACACCATCAGCCAGATAGACATGACCGGCAGCGGCCTGGCATTCACCGCCAACGTGGGCGAATTTGCCAGCAACACATGGACCGGCAATGCCCAAAGCGTGGAACTGACATATTCCGGCACTGGCACAAAACAAATCAAGACCATCACCGTGACCTACGGAAGCGGCGAAACACCTGTTGAGAAAGAGACACCGACCATGAAGTTCGGCACCAACTACTTCACTGTGGTTCTCGGCAATGACTTCACGGCACCAGAACTCACCTACAACGGTGACGGCGCAGTGACCTACGCATCCGACAACGAAGAGGTGGCAACCGTGGATCCCGCCACTGGCGCAGTTGACATCGTGGGTGCAGGCAAAGCCATCATTACTGCAACAGCAGCAGAGACAGAGAATTTCTTTGGTGCCACCGCAAGCTACACCATCAGCGTGACAGAAGACCAAGGCACACATGAAGTGGTGGACGGCACATTCGACTTCAGCGACAACACCGACTATGGCACAGGCCTTGTACCATCGAGCGAAAACGAATACATCACCGAAGACTACACATGGACGGCAGGCAACGTGACCCTCGTCACCTCCGGCAAGTATCGCTGGTGG
>CAMJLI010000003.1 GCA_946406585.1 uncultured Prevotellaceae bacterium
CCTTTGTATAACAAAAAGAAGCCATTGGAAAGCAACAACCCCTTAAATAGCAACACCCCTTTAAATAGCAACAACACTTTAAAGAACAGCAGCTCTCCCAAGAATAGCAGCTCTTCCAAGAACAGCAAGCAAAAGAAGAGCGGAAAGTCATTGAAAAAGAGCAACATCTTGGCATGGTGTGCACAATTGCTCACAGTGGCAATAATGGTTTGGGGTGTCGTTCATTTCTGGTTCAAGGACGAGAACTTCCACCATGAACTCAAGATGCAGCACCTCGTCCAGCAAAACGACTGGGAAGGAGTAATACAAGAAGCATTAACCCTGCAAGACGAGCCTACCCGAGCCATTGTGATGATGCGCAACCTGGCATTGTGGCGCCTCGGCCGTCAGGGCGATGAGATGTTCTTGTATAGGAATGGCTCCAAGAGAATCAATGCCCCCTTCGACATGCGCATGATGTTGGTGACCGGACAGCTCATCTATTACCAATATGGTATGTTGAACTACTGCAACCGATTGAGCACAGAGCTTGGCGTAGAGTTTGGCTGGCGTGCAGAAAACTACAAATACCTGTCTCTCTGCGCCTTGCTGAATGGCGAGAAGAAGGTGGCACGCAAATACATCAACATACTGAAAAAGACCCTATTCTTCGACGAGTGGGCGGAATGGGCTGAAAACCTCTTGAAACATCCCGACCTGATAGCCAAGGACCGTGAGTTGGAGCCTATCACCCACATGCTGCACTACCCCGATGTCTTGACAGGCGACAATGGCTTCGTGGAAAGCTTCCTGATGAAACAACTTGCAAACAGCAGCTACCCTGCCGACCCTGTCTACCAGGAGCAGTCGTTGCTTGCCACGTTGTATTTGAAGGACCCCGAACTTTTCTGGTATCATTTCAACAATTTCGTGAAGCTGCATCCCGATGGTCCCATTCCCATAGCCTACCAGCAAGCAGCCTACCTGTATGGCAAGTTGGAGAACCGTCCGAATATCGACAATGGTCCTTTCAGCCAAACCGTGAAAGACGAATTCAACAGGTTCATGAATGCCACGCCAAACTATGAAGGCATGGACATAGAAGAAGCGCGCAAGGCGATGTACCCGCTATACGGCAACTCATACTACTACGACCATTACCTGATGTCCAACCTACCAGAATATTAACGACATGAAGAAACTGCAATTATTGTTTTGGGCATCGTTGCTTCTGATATCTTGCAGCGGCCCATCAATTCCATCGGAATTCAAGCAGTCGGCAAAGATGCCCACCATATATCCCGACTATATCGACGTGACCGTGCCGGTGAACATTGCCCCACTGACCTTCGAGTTCGATGGCGAAGCAGACGAGATGGTGGCCCGCTATGCTGTTGGCGACAACGACATAGTGTGCGACGGACGGCCTTCCATCGACGACTGGCGCACTCTGACACAGGAAGCCAAGGGGGGCGACATCACAGTGGAGGTCTACACCCGCAAGGGAACAGACTGGACACGCTTCAAGCCTTTCAACATCCATGTATCGCCCGACTCCATCGACCCATATATCAGCTACCGCCTCATATCACCTTCGTTTGTGTCTTACGAGTCGCTAACCATCAACCAGCGCTGCCTGGAGAACTACGACGAAAGCGTGATCTACGACAACATTCTTTGTGGCTATGAGAAAGACGGCCAGTGCATCAACTGCCATCACTTCCAGAAATACAATCCACAGCGAATGCAGTTCCATGCCCGCCAGAACCTCGGTGGCACCATCATTGCATATGACGGAAAGATAAAGAAGGTGAACATGAAAAACGACTCCATCCTGTCGGCGGGAGTCTACCCGGCATGGCATCCAAATCTCAACCTGATTGTCTATTCCTCGGACAAGACACATCAGAATTTCCATACCGTGGAATCCAACAAGGTGGAGGTTTTCGACTTGGATAGCGACATCATCGCCTATGACGTGGAAAAGAACGAGGTGACAAACCTGGAAAACGACACCACCGAATTTGAGGTGTTCCCGGCATGGAACCCAGAAGGCACCACCCTGTATTATTGCAGTGCTCATTTCGAACGCCAGCACCCTGAAAGGTCCAAGGGAGGCGAGATTGTGATGCGCTACAAAGAGATAAAGCACAACATCTACAGCAAGAGTTTCGACCCCGAAACCCGCCAATTCGGCCCAAGGGAATTGGTGTTCGATGCCACAGCAGTGGACCAGAGTGCCATCCTGCCACGCATCTCACCCGACGGCCGCCACCTGCTCTTCACCATGACCAAATATGGCTATTTCCCCATCTGGCACCACGATGCCGACCTATGGATAATGGACTTGCAGACAGGTGTCTCGCGCCCCTTGCAGGAATGCAACTCCAACGACACGGAGAGCTATCATTCGTGGTCGAGCAACGGACGATGGATAATATTCAGCAGCCGACGTGACGACGGCAACTTCACCCGCCCATTCATCGCCCACATCGACAAGGACGGGAAAGGCACCAAACCTTTCGAACTGCCCTCACAAGACCCCGACTACCACCGCCAATTCATCCGAAGCTACAACATCCCAGAGTTCATGCTTGGCCCTGTCAACATCAGTCCCCAGCAATTCGCGGATGCGCTTAAGAAGGATGGCGTCGAAGTGAAATATGTGCAACAACTCCGCAACAAGTAAACATGGATATGAAAAAGACATTTACATTAGCCTTGTTAGCCCTCGCCACAATGTCGTGGGCACAAGAGAGTGCAATGGTAAGCTCTCCTGACGGGAAACTTACCGTAGAGATAAGAATGGATCAAGGAACGCCCAAGTATTCCGTAACCTACGACAGCCGGCAGATGGTGCTGCCCTCCTCCCTTGGCTTCGTTGCCGACATTGGCGACTTCACCAAGGGCATGAGCATCAAAGACACACGCGCCAGCAAAGTGGACAAGAGGTACGAGATGACCCAAGCCAAGGCTTCACAGATACACTATCAAGCCAACCAACTCGACATCGACTTCCAAAACACAGCCGGTGGACTCATGACCACCACCTTCCTCGTATCCAATAATGATGTGGCTTTCAGATACAGCATTCCACGACAGAAAAACGACAATCCCAAATGTGCAGAAATAAAAAGCGAGGCAAGCGCCTTCCGCTTCCCCACCCTGACCACGACCTTCCTCTCTCCGCAGATAGGCCCCATGACCGGATGGGAGCGCACCAAACCCTCTTACGAGGAAGAATACACCGCTGACACCCCAATGACAAAAAAGTCACAATTCGGCCTTGGCTACACCTTCCCCTGCCTCTTCCGCATTGCCGACGATGGATGGGTGCTTGTGGGCGAGACGGGCGTGAGCAGTGCCTACTGCGCCTCACGCCTCAGCGACTATGACGCCACAAGTGGATACTCCATAGCATATCCCGAACCAGGAGAATTCAATGGAAAAGGCTCGCCATATGCCAACATCTCCCTCCCTGGCAGCACCCCGTGGCGCACACTGACCATTGGCACCACACTGAAACCTATCGTGGAGACCACCATCCCCTATGACGTGGTGGACCAACTCTACAAGCCGACGACTCCCTTCAAGCCCGGACGATACACATGGAGCTGGTTGCTGTGGCAAGACAACTCCATCAACTACGACGACCAGGTGAAGTTTATCGACCTGGCTTCTGCAATGGGGTTCGAGTACTGCCTTGTGGACAACTGGTGGGACCAGAACATCGGGCGCGACCGCATGGCACAACTCTCACAATATGCCCAGTCGAAAGGTGTGCGCCTCATGTTGTGGTACAACTCCAACGGTGCATGGAACGACGCCCCGCAGACCCCACGCGACTGCATGTCGACAGCCTATGCACGCGAACGCGAGATGAAATGGCTCAGCAGCATAGGAGTGGCAGGCATCAAGGTGGACTTCTTCGGCAGCGACAAGCAAGAGACCATGAAACTGTATGAGGACATACTCTGCGACGCCAACCGCTATGGACTTCAAGTGATTTTCCATGGATGCACCATCCCGAGAGGTTGGGAGCGCATGTATCCCAACTACGTGGCAAGCGAGGCTGCCCTGGCTTCCGAAAACCTGTACTTCACACAGCACCACTGCGACAAGGAGGGGTTCGAGCTCACCATGCACCCCTTCTCGCGCAATGCCCTCGGCGCCTTCGACTGGGGCGGCATCATCATGAACCGACGCATGAGCCGTGACAACAACAGCCGCAACTACCGCCGCTCGTCGGACACCTTCGAGATGGCAACGGGCATAGTGCTACAAACCGGGGTGAACTGCGTGGCAATGCAGCCCAACAACCTCGGGGAACTGCCTCAGTTCGAACTCGACTTCCTGCGCGCCCTCCCCACCACCTGGGATGAGACACGCTTCGTGGACGGATACCCCACACGCTATGCCATCCTTGCCCGCCGGCACGGCAACCAGTGGTATGTGGCTGGCATCAACGGCATGTCGACTCCTCTCACCCTTACCCTCGACCTGCCCATGTTTGCAGGACAGACGGTGAGTTACTACACCGACCGGCCTGCCGCCAAGACAGAGAACGCCATCCCCGAGGCTGAGCTGCGCACACTGAAAGTGGACAAGAAAGGACGTGCCAAGGTGACCCTCCAACCAATGGGCGGCATCATACTGAAATAGCATGAAGTTGCTGAACTTCCTCAAGGAGTGGACACTTCCCGTGGCGATGGTGATGGGAACATTGATCTATTTCCTCTTCGCCCTCACCCCGTCGCTCGATGGGGCGGCGGAGTTCTTTGGCCCCATCATCGACACCATCTTCCCACTCTTCATGTTCCTCATCCTCTTTGTCACCTTCTGCAAGGTGGACTTCCGCAAGTTGAGACCGGTGGGATGGCATTTGTGGGTGGGTGTCTTCCAGGCAGTCTTCGTGCTTGTCATCGTGGGCATCATACTTGCCTTCCACCTAAAGGGCGACAAGTTGGTGTTGCTCGAATCGGTGCTCACCTGCATCATCGGCCCTTGCGCTGCTGCAGCAGCCGTGGTGACAAGCAAGTTGGGCGGCAACTTGGAAGAGATGACCACATACACCTTCCTTTCCAATTTCCTCACTGCCTTCATGGTGCCCGTGTGCTTCCCGCTCATCGACTCCTCGGCAGGCATGGACTTCTGGCAGGCGTTCTTCCTCATCCTATACAAGGTGTGCCTCGTGCTGGTGGCTCCAATGTTGCTGGCTTTCGTGGTGAAGCACTTCATCCACCCTCTGCACCAATGGATTGTGGGTGTGAAAGACCTGTCGTTCTACATGTGGGGACTGTCGCTGGCCATCGTCACCGGCACCACGGTGAAGAACATCGTGCATGCCGACACCACGACACGCTTCCTTCTGCTCATCGCAGGCATGGGATTGATGCTTTGCCTCGTGCAGTTCGCCGTTGGACGCTATCTCGGGCATTTCTTCCACCGCACGCAGGAAGCCGGACAAGCATTGGGGCAGAAGAACACCAACTTTGCCATCTGGATAGCATACACCTACCTCAACCCCCTTGCCTCAGTGGGGCCCGGATGCTACATCCTCTGGCAGAATGTCATCAACAGCCTTGAACTGTGGATGCACGAAAAGAATCTCGAAAAACAAAAAACATGAAACACCTTGTCATATCATTACTCTTGGGAATGACCTCATTCCTGACAGCTACAGCACAAATCACCGCTGACGACCTGCTCGACAGCCTGATAAATGACGTACAGCAGGGAAAAGAAGTGGAAAACGTGGTGACAGACGTGAACACCCAAATCGTTCATCACCGCATCTTGCTTGTTGGCGACGACCTCGTGGAGGGTCTGGCTCCTCGCCTCTACAGTTACGCACGGAGCAATGGTCACGACATGCAAACCGTCATCTGGATGGGCTCCACCACAAAGACTTGGGGACATACCACCGAACTGCCAAAACTCATCAAGAAAGTGAAGCCCACATTCATAATAGTTTGCCTGGGCACCAACGACCTCAACCATGACGACGTGTCGCTTCGCAATCCTGCCGTGAAGGAGATAGTGAAAGAGATTGGCGACATACCCTTCGTATGGATAGGTCCCATATCATTGAAGACCATCGACCATGACCCAGGCATGGTGGACATGATACGCCAAAACGTCAGCGAGAATCGCTTTTTCGACAGTTTCAACCTGCATCTGGCACGTCAGGACGAGATGCGCCCAACAATGGAAGCTGCCGCCCGATGGGCGGACACCATTGCTCTCTGGATGGGCAGTCCGCAGACAGCCCACCCCATCGTCATGGAAGTCCCGCAAGCCGACATCCCTTTGAAAAACTGCGAAATCCACAAAGCCTCTTATCAGGGAAAGATGAAATAACCGTCAAAGGAAAAAGAAAAAAGGAAAAAGGAAAAAGAAACAAGAAAGCACAAGAAATGCGTCCTCGTCTGCACAAATTGAAGCAGGCGAGGACTTTTTTATATAAATACTCCTATTGTCTCCAATTTTGCGACAATAAAAAAAGGTGCTTTTTCCCATTGTCGCAAATGGGCTGGCATGTCGCATGCTTCTTCGATGAAAAACAAGAAAAAAACAATGCCAGTCTGAAATTCAACCTAACTTTGCAACAGCAAAAAGAAAAAGCAAAACATATAATAATTAAAAAACAAAGGATTATGAAAAAGAATGTATTAGTATTAGCATGGTTCTGCTGCCTGACATTGATGGCACAAGCCGGAGTTGCAAAGTATTGCATGAGTTACTCAGATTTCGTTAGCGGAAACTGGATGTCTGTGGAAGAGTTGACACATGGACACACCTGTCAAGCGTGTCAAATGAAAGAATACAACCACCATTACTATTTCAGGACAGGTGACAGGGCAGCCGACAAGAAATTGAAGAAGGAAGCCTTTGCCGTCATGTACGGCGACCAACTATTCGTCAACTGCCGCAACCTGCGCAACAACGGTGTATGCCTCGACGTCACCGGCTACACCCAAGCCGTTCGCTACGACAAAGACAAGGTTTGTGTGATGGCTTACAAGATAGACGACGCATCACTGCTGTTAGGAATAGGTCTTGACTTAGCTGGTGTATTTGTAGACAACAAAGCAGTGAGCTTAGGGCTTGACGTAGCGGCTTTAGGTTGCTATATTGGCAATGGTTTCTTGAACAAGACAGTCTGCTATCTTGTAGACAGCGATGCCAACATGAAAGGCAAAATACCCGTAACACGCATGAACGACCAATACATGGAAAGCCTTCTCAACAACGACACCCCAATGTTGGAGAAATACAAGGCTGTAAGCAACAAGCGCAACCGCCAGTCGGCAGCCAATGTGATTCCCATTCTGATGGAGAAGGGGCTCGTAACCTCGTTTGCAATGAAATAAATACTTTTTCACCAAACAACCATAAAGGGCGGTTTCCTATTGGGAATCGCTCTTTTTATGGACATAACTATTGGTACTTCAAACACTTTTGTCGCTTTTTGTTTTGCCGTTTGCATGTTTATTTTTACCTTTGCCGAAACTACCGACCTAATAAGTGCATACCCTTTCTGTTCTTTTAAGAACAAACAACAATAACAACCTGCACAAAAAAACATAATAACATTCATTTCCATGAGAAAAACAGTACTGCTATTTTTCCTTTGTGCGAGTGTAGCATTCACTTACGCACAAATGACCTTCACCCTGAAAGGATTGAACTATGCCGACTGCATTGCGACAAACCCTGCCGACGGCTCCACAACCATCACCCTGCCCGCAGGGACCAATCTAAGCGACTTGATTACAGAAGTGAAGATTGATGGCGTCACGGTGGATGCCTCGCGCATCTCACCCAACCCCACCACCACCAACCTCACATACGACGAGTTGGAGGTCTTTGTATATGACAACAAGGCATACGGATTCCGATTCACAGAAGATGTGTGGTTCACTGCCGTGTTCATCTCCGACTGCCACACCAACCAGAATAGCGGGCACGACGGCACCAGCCAAGACAACCTTGCCTCCATCATGCAAAACATCTGCAAAATGGGAAAAGACGGCACCAAGAAAGTTTCCTTCACAACGGAAGGTGCCACCAACCTCGTTCCCAAGACCAGCATCATATTCTGCCTTGGCGACATTGACCAAGACAAGGGTGACGATGGAAGATCGGGCAAACACGAAGAATTCCTGGAAGCCACGGCAGAAGTGGCAAAAGACGCAGGCATACCCTTCATCTTCATCGCTGGCAACCACGACCTGTCACCTGACTACTGGGACAACGGCACAGACCGAGGCGTGACCTATGGCTCTACTGGTGGTTCACATGCTGATGACCAAACAATCTCCGCCATCACCGCCAACAACACCTACTGGAACAGCATGGGTGTGTTTGAGGAGAACATCGAATACTTCATCGACAACGACCGTACGAACTGCTTCCAGACAAAGCCCTTCACATTCAAGTTCAAGGGTGTACGCTTCTATTGCGCGCACACCTATTGGTTCCAGAAGCTATACAGCAAGCCAGGCCTGCTGAGCAGTGCAACCTACTATGCCCCCGACGGAGTAATCTCTGCTCTCAACACCTTTGTGGAGAGCCATGCCGACGAGCCTTCCGTATGGATGCAACACTATCCCTTCCTCGCCGGAAGCGACTGCAACCGCTGGTGGCTCGACCAGAACAACGCCGGCAACTACATCACATCGAGCAACACATCGATTTACGGTTCGTCCACTTCTGGCATTGCCCTCAACGATGAGGCGTCTGCCAACACTCTGAAGAAGAATCCCATCTCTGCCATCATGGCAAAGACTGCGGGCAAGGTGGATGGAAAGGTGCAACACTTCTCCGGTCATTACCACCTGTTCAACGACCGCACCTACACCAACACCACCAACAATGCCATTATGGTTCGCGATTTCACTGTCGCCGCCCCAGGCAACACAAGTCAGACTAACAATGCCTACGTGGTGCTCTTCAAGCGTGGCGAAGGTGTGAAAGAAGTCATCCAAGCTCAATTCTAAATCAATGCCAACAAAATAAGACAAGAAAGGAACAAACGTATGAATATCAGACAATTTACGACCGCCATTCTCGCACTTCTCAGTTTTGCTGGCACTTCTTTTGCCGACACCAGCAGACTGACGTCTGCCGATGGATGGACAAAAATCACCACCCTGCCAACAAATGGAGAAATGGCATCCAACTACTACGTCATAGTGGACAACAGCCAGGACCTAATGTTGGGAATTGGCAAAGGCATCAACAATAACACAAAATGGTATAGCCTCGCCGCGTTCTACTACACAGGGGTAAACCCAAACACCTCCGACATTCTCTGCCGCACCTGGACTTTTGAGCCTATAAGCGGGGGCATAGCCCTGCGCAACTTGGAATATAGCGTCTCACCCATGCAGACGGAATGGAATGCCGCATGGAAATACAACACCAATGACATTTACAATAGTGTCAATGATTGGGCAAGGACTTACCTCAACTATTCTGATGGATGCTGGACAATCCAGAATGGCCATTATCCTGAGTCCGGCTACCTGGGACCTTGGAACGACGGCAATTTCTCGAATGGTGCAGAGTGTGCCGCAAACAAGACCGGCAACAATGTAGGAAAATTCCAAATCTATTCCATCAGCCGCGACCGCTTCAAGCAAAACCTCATGGATGCTGCCAGCAGCACAAACCCCGTAGATGTCACACCATGGTATGTAACCAACGCCACATTCGATGCCAACAACAGAGATGGATGGACAGAAACAGGCAGCAATGGCAATAACAACACGTCGATAGGGTGTGAAATCTGGCATCGCAACGGGTTCAACATACATCAAGACGTGTCTCTGCCTAAAGGCAAATACAAAGTGTCTATTCAGGCTTCGGGCAGTACTTCAGGCCAGTTGTATGGCACAAGCAATGGTGTGACACAAACCGCCAATGCCACCGTTGGGAACCAAGACAACTTCCAAAACTCTGTCTTGAAATTCATAAAAGACAGAAATTATGCCAGAATAACCACCTCCGAGATTGATGTTGACGGCACATTGACAATCGGCTTCAGAGATGCCACAACCGACCAATGGGATGTCTTTGACAATTTCAAGGTTTACTGCACAGGTCTTGACCCATCGAGTTACATTGACGCACTGGCAGACGCAGTGGCCGCTGCCAACGCCTTCATCCAGTCGGATGTTGTCCCAACAGCTGCGGAGGAGGAGATAGCTGCTGTTGTTGCAGCCAACAACCATGAATATGGAAGTGTGGCAGAATATTCCACAGCCGCAATGGCAATCAACAATGCCGTAAGCAAGTACAGCAACAACAGCGAGCTGAAAGACGCCTATGCCTCTTACAAGACCCAAAAGGCAGAGTTTGAGAAGCTGAAAGACACCAACGTGTATGATTATTCCGACCCTGGCACCTCTGCCAGCACTTATACTATCGCCCTTAACGCTGCATATTCACAAGTAGAGGCTGCCACCACCGCTGCTGGCATCGCAACCGCCATGGAATCGATGAAAGCCGCTGCAACGACATTCGTGAAAAATGTGACGGCTGAAGACGGCAACCCATTCGACCTTACATTCCTCGCCTCAAGAGATGCGGCAGACTGGATAGCTGTTGACAACGACAACGTCGCAGAATATGTGGGATGGGCATTGACCAGCAACCCGACACCATACCAATTTACAGAGGCCTACGAAGATGGAGCCAACGCTGTTGGCAGAACAGGAAACGTGCTTTACCAACAGTTGGGCGACATGCCGGCAGGCTACTACACCGTGGCTCTTTATGCCGCTGCCTGCTTCACTCCCGGGCGTGGCATGACTGCCGTAGGCAATGCCGGAGACAACAACCGCACCTTCGGCTTCGCCAACGACATGAAGGTGGGGCTTCCCATATTCCATGCCACCACCATCGATGCGCCAACACCTGTTAATGTGAGTGTTCATCTCGCCAGCGACGGCACCCTTACCTTCGGCGTGACGAAAGACCTTGCAGGCTCCAACTGGCATGTGGCACAGATTTACTCCATCACATACAGCAAAGACCCCGACCTGACAACACTGAAACAAGACCGTGACTTGTTGGTGGCTGAAGCTGAAGGCGTGCTCAACGGGAGCGACTCGAGATTCCTCACCGACAGTCAGAAGACTGCCCTCGAGAATGCCATCACCGCCGCCAATGCAGCCAACACGTTCGACGCACTGACAACGGTGACGCAGACCTCCCTGCCCAACGCCATAGCCACTGCCCGCCAGCAGATTGCTGCCGCCAAGGAGAGCAGGGTGAATCTCATCGCCGCCCTGGAACGCTTTGAGAGAGACTACAACCTGACGGACGGCACCGACTACAGCAGAGTGACCATGAGTGCGGAGGCTTGGACTACGTTGCTCAGCAAGGTGAATGACGTGACAGAGGCCCTGGATGACATGTCGCTCGTATCGGAATTCAACACCAGGGCACAAGCTCTCGAAGACCAGATGGATGCCACCGACGGCAGCATCAAACTGTTCAAGGGCTACCTGTCGCTGCTCAACGGCGTGAATTCATACAGCGATGCCACACTTGGCCAGGCATATGCCACCTACAAAACCGATACTGAATACACCGACAATGACACCAAGGTGTCGGAAGCCATCACCGCACTCGACGAGGCCTTCCAGGCTTACGCTGCAAACCAACAGAGCAATTTCGAGGCTGGTGCCGACCACTTCCTGGGAGAGAATCTCGATTTCGAGACCGACAACGGCGACAAGATAGACTCCACATGGCCCAACGTCTATAACCAGGCAGGATGGACCACTCTCTTCGAGTCGGACGCCACCAGCGGCAACAAGCAATATGCTTTCCTCACACGCACAAGCGATAGTCCACGCGAGGGAGGAAGCAATTACATAAGGATTCGCCAGAACTGGGCTTCCTACAATGCTCCACACTTGCAGATATTGAAGGACGTGATGATACCTACCGGCAAATACGAGCTGAAATTCTACATCAAGTCGGAGAACAGCGGTGCCAACATGAACACCGACCTCAATTTCTATCAGTTGGGCGATGCCACACCCGTTTCTCTGAAACCTGCAAGCGACACATGGACTGAGCGCACGTACACATTTGAGGTCAACGCCCCCACCCCACTCAGCCTGTCATTCGGATTCATCACAGCATCCGGCAACTCTGCAGCAAGTGTCTGGGTGGATGACATCACCCTCACCTACCTGACCGTCTCTGAGTTCCAACTCGCCCTTGACGACGCACGGACAGTGAATCATGCCGCTACAACATCCGCCATCGGGGAATACGAAAGCTATGAGGGTCATGAAGACCTGTTTGACAGCGAGGATGCCCGCCAGGAGGCCATCCAAGTGCTCCGCAATGCCAAGGCCATAGCCGACAACGACGGCGATGCCACCTCGTTGGTCACCAACGCCGACTTTACTGGCGGCACCACATCCAAACCAGTGCAAGGCAGTGGCGGCAATGTGTCAGTTCCTTCCGGCTGGGACTTCGACTACAGCTTTGATGGTTGGAACGACACTAATGTAAGTGACGGTGTCTTCAACGCCTGGGCCGGCACCATCAACAAGGCAGAACTGATGCAGACCATCCAGTACCTGCCCAAGGGCATCTACAAACTCACGGCTCAGGCCGGCACCGACGTGACGGATGGCTCGTCGACAGTGGCATTATACATCAACCCCAACGACTACAGCCATGTGGGCAGGTCGCAGGAAGTCATCACTCTCAACGATGGCAACAACCGCAACTTCGGAGACTATTCCTGCGCCGCAGAGGTGTCGGATGCCTCAAGCCACCAACTGACCATGGGCATATACTCCTCAAGATGTTATTACCAAGTGAAGAATTTCACCCTCACCTATTTAGGCTCCACCGAGAGCGCACAAGTGGAGGCTTCGTCAAGCTACCTTCGCCAAGACTATTTCTGGCAACGCAACGAATTGGAATGGACCGCAACGGATGAGAAATACGCATTGGCAGACAACGTGGTTGTATATCCACAGCAAAAGAACCAGCTCATCACCACATCTTCGCTTGACTGGTGGGCCGACAAGAACAACAAGATAGTTGATGGCGTATGCGCCAACCTGGTCATCACCGACGGACAGGGCAAGCATTCAGGCTATGCCTTCCACGCCAGCAACGCCTTCACAGCCACCAATGTCTCCCACGACCGCGAATTTGCTGAAGGCACGAAGCTCACTGTCTGTCTCCCATACGCACCCACAAACTACAACGGCCAGTTCTACGTGCTGAGCAACGCTACAAGCGAGACACTGAAGTTTGAAAGCGTGGAGGTCCCTGAAGCCTACACACCTTACATATTCATCGCCGGTGAAGGCGGCAGCACCCTTAGCGCATCCAATGTAGAAATAGATGCCACCCCAAATGAAATGGTGGGAAGCACCATAAATGGACACTACATGGTGGGCGTGCTTGAAAACACGCAGGTGCAAAACATTTACGGATTCACCAAGACTGGCCTCCTGGCATTCGCAGAGACAAGTTCGATGAACCCATTCCGTGCGTTCATTCAGGCTCCTACCACCATAAGCTCTTACTCCAAAGCCTTGTTCGCAAACACCGCACCCATTAATCCAAACAGCTTGCTTGGTGATGTCAACGGCGACAAGGAGTTGAGTGTCAACGACGTCATGATGATTGTGGATTACATCCTCGATAAAGCTTCGGGTTATTTCATTGTGGCCAACGCAGATGTCAACAAAGACACCAACATCTCTATTTCGGATATCACATCTGTCGTTAATTTCATACTGAATTCCAACTACGAACCAAGAATCATCACCAGTCAGGACAACAACGACCCAAGCATGACAGGCCTCGACCTGCCGACTGGCACAAAAGAATCAAATGGCAAAGTGAATGCAAGTGAAAACAAAATCTTGAAGTAAGTAGCAATATGAAAAGGATTTATATAACACCAGAAATAGACATTTGCGAGACATATACAGATTGCGCCCTTTTGGACTCTTTTTCGGAGCCGAAGGGAGATTCGTCGGGCACCGAGACACCCGGTGACGACGACTGGGGTGCAAACGAATTTCATTCGCTATGGGATAAAGATTGACAAGCTTATACCTAAAACAATTTGGAGACATGAAAAGACTGACCATCGGCCTAATGGCTTTTTTGAGCGTAATGACCATGACCGCTCAAAGCGTGTACGACTACAAGGTGACCAACGACGAAGGGCGCGAAGTGTCGCTATCCGACTATCGCGGCAAGGTGTTGCTGATAGTGAACACTGCCACAAGATGCGGGTTCACCCCACAGTACAAGGAGTTGGAAACCCTCTATGAGAAATACAATGCTGAAGGTTTTGAAATCCTCGACTTCCCCTGCAACCAGTTTGGACAGCAAGCACCAGGTTCGATAAAGGAGATTCACCAATTCTGCACTGCCAATTTCAACATCCAGTTCCCGCAATTCGACAAGATTGACGTGAACGGGCCAAACGCATCACCGCTCTTCACTTATCTGAAGTCGCAGAAAGGCTTTGGAGGTTTCGACCTCAACGACAAGACTGGCAAGCTGCTCGACAACATGATGAGCAAGAATGATGCCGACTATGCCAAGAGCGCAGACATCAAATGGAACTTCACCAAGTTTCTCATCTCACGCGACGGAAAGGTGTTGCGCCGCTACGAGCCGACAGGCAAGATAGGCAACATAGAGGCCGACATGCAGATGGAACTGAATCCCGTGCTCAGCACCATCATGGCGCGTCGCTCTGTAAGGAAATATCTCGACACCCCCGTGGAGCACGAAAAACTGGAGATGATAGTGCGTGCCGGCATCAACGCCCCAAGCGGCATGAACCGCCAGCCTTGGGTGGTGCGCGTGGTGGAAAACCAGGAACTGATTGCAAAAGTGACAGAAGTATACAAGCAAGAGAATGCCGAACAGGTGAAACGCGACAAGGACTTCAAGAACATGTTCCGCAATGCTCCCAACCTCATCTGCGTCTGCACGCCGGCAGCAGGTGGTGGCGAGTTGGATGCAGGCCTTCTTGGCGAGAACGTCATGCTTGCCGCCCAGTCCATGGGGCTAAGCACCTGCTGCCTGGGTGGGCCAGTACGCTTCCTGCTGGCCAACGAGAAGGCAAAGTTCTTCCTCGATAGCCTGGACATTCCCGACGATTACAAATTGAACTACATCATTGCCATTGGCTACCCCGACGAGCAGCCCGAGGCAAAACCACGCGATGCCTCCAAGGTGAAATATATAAAGTAAAAAAGATATGCGTACAAATTAAAAATCCCGACTCACGTCGGGATTTTTTCCTTTTGAATGTTTCAGCAGATTGTTGTTATTGGTTTGTATCTTGAAAATCTTTTTCGTTTTTGCAGTGCAAATTTAGCCATAAAATTGACATAAATCAAAAAAAACGTGATGTTTAGATGAAAAAAAGAACGTAAACGTTTACGTAAACGATACAATTCTGTCTATTTTTTTGGGGGTTTGTAATAAATCATAATGGTGGATTGGCATTGAAATCCCTGCATCGCAAAAAAACCATGTTTATTTTTTTGTTTTTTTGAGCAGTTTGGCGTATCTTTACACCCAAATTGTCGAATTGTGCTTATATGGCTCATGAAGCCCCTTTGAAAGCATGGCAATAGTCGCCAAAATGCATGGACAAAGTGCCATGATAGCAAAAAAGCACGGCAACTACCATAAAGTGAATAAATGAAAGAATTTGTAATATCCGAAGTGAAAGCCGAGACCGCCATATTGGTGGGTCTCATCACCAAAGACCAAGACGAGGCAAAGACCAAGGAATATCTCGACGAACTGGAATTCCTTGCCGACACTGCCGGAGCCGTCACCGTGAAGCGTTTCACTCAGCGCATGGCAGGCCCCAGTCAGGTGACCTATGTGGGCAAGGGAAAACTTGAAGAAATAAGAGAATACATCAAGGCCGAGGAAGAAGCCGAGCGCGAAGTGGGCATGGTGATATTCGACGACGAGCTCAGTGCCAAGCAGATACGCAACATTGAGCAAGCCCTCCAGGTGAAGATACTCGACCGCACCTCGCTAATCCTCGACATCTTCGCCATGCGTGCCCAGACTGCCAATGCGAAGACACAGGTGGAACTGGCCCAGTACCGATACATGCTGCCACGCCTGCAACGGCTGTGGACTCACTTGGAGCGCCAGGGCGGCGGTTCCGGTTCGGGCGGTGGAAAAGGCTCCGTGGGTCTCCGCGGTCCTGGCGAGACACAGTTGGAGATGGACCGCCGCATCATCCTCCAGCGCATGACCCTCCTGAAGCAGCGATTGGTGGAAATAGACAAGCAGAAGACCACACAACGCAAGAACAGAGGACGGCTGATACGTGTGGCACTCGTAGGATACACCAACGTGGGCAAGTCGACCATGATGAACCTGCTGTCAAAGAGCGAGGTGTTTGCAGAAAACAAACTCTTCGCCACTCTCGACACCACAGTGAGAAAGGTGGTGGTGGACAACCTGCCATTCCTGCTGGCCGACACCGTGGGTTTCATACGCAAACTGCCCACCGACCTCGTGGACTCGTTCAAGTCGACACTCGACGAGACACGCGAAGCCGACCTGCTGCTGCATGTCGTGGACATATCCCACCCCGACTTCGAAGAGCAAATCAAGGTGGTGGAGAAAACTCTCGGAGAACTCGGCTGCAGTGAGAAACCCACCATCATCGTGTTCAACAAAATCGACGCCTACCACTGGATAGACAAGGAACCTGACGACCTGACACCACCCACAAAGGAAAACATAACCCTCGACGAACTGAAGCGCACGTGGATGGCCAAGCTCAACGACAACTGCATATTCATCTCGGCAAAAGCGAAGACCAACATAACAGAACTACGCTCCACGCTATATGCCAAAGTGAGAGAACTGCACGTACAAAAATATCCATACAATGATTTCCTTTATCCTGTGGAGGATGAAGAATAACAACAAAAAAAAAATAACAACTATTAATTATAAGCAAATGGAATACAGACAACTTACCAAGCAAGAGATAGACATTTTGGAGTCAAGAGGCTGCAAGGCAGAGGATTGGGATATGGTGATGGTGAAAGAGGGGTTCGACCCCATCTACATCCGCAACACCTCGTTTTATGGAGACATTCGCATAGGCATCTTCGAGAAGGAGATAGAAGTGAGCCAAGGCTTCGTGAAGCACTGCGGCATCAAGAGCACCACACTGCGCAATGTCACCATGGGCGACAACTGCCTCATCGAGAACGTAGGCAACTTCATCAACAACTACGACATCGGCGACGAGTGCTACATCAGCAACGTGAACACCATCGAGACCACTGAAGGAGCCACCTTCGGCGAAGGCAACCTCATCTCGGTCCTCAACGAGGTGGGCGACGGCAACGTGATGCTCTTCGACGGCCTGACAAGCCAGTTGGCGGCTTTCATGGTGAAGCACTATCGCGACAAGCAACTGCTGAAGAGCATCTTCGACCTCATACGCAAGGAGGTGGATGCCAGCGTGCCGCAACGTGGCACCATAGGCAACAATGTGAAAATCATCAATACAGGCGAGATAACCAACACACACATCAACGACGACTGCGTGATAAGCGGGGCATGCCGATTGAGCGACTGCTCGATAAAGAGCATTCCCGACGCCAACGTCTACATCGGTTCGGGAGTCATATGCGAGAACTCCATCATCTACGATGGCAGCAGCATTCTCAACAGCGTGAAACTCGAAAACTGCTTCGTGGGAGAGGCTTGCAAGATCACCAACGGGTTTGCTGCCGAGAACAGCATATTCTTCGCCAACAGCTTCATGTCAAACGGTGAGGCTTGTGCCGCATTCTGCGGTCCTTTCTCTGCCAGCCACCACAAGAGCTCTCTGCTCATAGGCGGCATGTTCTCGTTCTACAACGCCGGCTCTGCAACCAATTTCAGCAACCACGCATACAAGATGGGGCCCATGCACTACGGAATCTTGGAGAGAGGCGTCAAGACTGCCAGCGGCGCATACATCCTCATGCCGGCGCAAATAGGCACTTTCTCCGTGTGCTTCGGAAAACTGATGTACCATCCCGACACTCGAAACCTGCCTTTCTCATACCTCATCGCATACAGCGACACCATGTATCTCAACCCTGCACGCAACATCACCACAGTGGGGCTCTACCGCGACATCAGGAAATGGCCAAAACGCGACAAGAGACCAAGCAACGGCCAAAAGAGCATCGTCAACTTCGACTGGCTCAGCCCATTCGCCGTGGGAGAAATTCTCGAGGGAAAGAAGATACTCGAAAAACTGCAAGAGGCATCAGGCACCCGTGTGTCATCATACAACTACCACGAATACGAAATCAAGGCCAGCCACCTGAGGACTGGCATCGAACTTTACGACATGGCATTGCGCATCTTCATGGGTGCCGTTCTCAAACGCCACAGACTCGAACTGCCCAAGAGCCCCATCGGAACGGGAAAGTGGAACGACCTGGCTGGACTGCTGCTGCCTGAAACGGAGGAATTCCGCCTCGTGGAAGACATCAAGAATGGCAACATCGTGGACATCTACGACATTCTCGACAGGTTCACTGAAATACATGAGAACTACTCTGAATATCGTTGGACATACGCCTACCGACTCATACTCGACTATTACGGCCTCGACACCCTCACCGCAGAAGATGCTGAAAGGATTCACCAAGACTATATCCTGGCTCGCCGCAAATGGATTTCTGAAATACGCAAGGACGCCGAGAAGGAATACGCCCTGGGCGACGTGGACCGCGAGGTGCTCGACAACTTCCTAAGCCAGCTCGACAAGGAGATGGAATTCGAGAACGAAAACAAATTCCAATAAGTCATGAGAAAGAAACTGATTCTTGCAAGCCTTTCATTGATTGCCACCCTTGCAATAAGTGCAAAGGACTACAAATACACCACTGTGGAGGGCGACCCTACACAGACACGCATCTACACCCTCGACAACGGACTGAAGGTCTACCTCTCTGTCAACAAGGAAAAACCACGTCTGCAAGCCAACATCGCCGTGAAGACTGGTTCGAGAAACGACCCGGCAGAGACCACCGGACTGGCTCACTACCTGGAGCATCTGATGTTCAAGGGCACAAGGCAATTCGGTGTCACCGACCCTGCAGCCGAGGCTCCATATCTCGAAGACATTGAGGCGCGCTACGAAGTGTATCGCACATTGACCGACCCCGCCGCAAGAAAGAAAGCCTACCACGAGATAGACAGCGTTTCGCAGTTGGCTGCCAAGTACTTCATACCCAACGAGTACGACAAACTAATGTCGGCCATCGGCAGCGAGGGCACCAATGCCTACACCAGCAACGACGTGACTTGCTACGTGGAGAACATCCCCTCCAACGAGATAGAGAACTGGGCACGCGTGCAGTCCGACCGCTTCCAGAACATGGTGATCAGAGGGTTCCACACTGAGCTTGAGGCTGTCTATGAGGAGAAGAACATCGGCATGGCACAAGACCAGCGAAAGATGTGGGAGGCTCTGTATGCCAAGCTCTTCCCCACCCACCCCTATGGCACACAGACCACCATCGGAACGCAGGAGCACCTGAAGAATCCTTCCATCACCAACATAAAGAACTACTTCCGCCGCTACTATGTGCCCAACAACGTGGCAATATGCATGGCGGGCGACTTCGACCCCGACGAAGTAATAGCTATCATCGACAAGTATTTCGGATCGTGGAAAAGGAACAACAACCTCTCCATACCTCAGTTCGCTCCCATGAAGCCCATCACCTCGCCACAAGACACAACGGTAATTGGAAAAGAAGCTGAATACCTCATGATGGGATGGCGCTTCAACCGTGCCAACAGTGGACAAACCGACACCCTCAACATCATCAGCAACATCCTTGCCAATGGGAAATGCGGACTCTTCGAGGTGGACCTTGAGCAGAAGATGAAACTGATGTCTGCCGGCGCTTTCGCCGACGAGATGAGCGACTATTCTCCTTTCGTGCTCTATGGCTACCCAAAAGAGAACCAAAGCCTCGACGAAGTGAGGGCGTTGCTGCTCGAAGAGATGGAAAAACTCAAGAGAGGCGAGTTCGACGAAAAGTTAATCCCCGCCGTAGTAAACAATGCCAAGCTCAACTTCTACCGGTCGCTGCAAAACAACAACAGCAGGGCAAGCCTCATGGTGAATGCATTCATCAACGAGCAGAAGTGGGAAGATGTTGCCCACTACATCGAGCACATCTCAAAAATCTCCAAGAAAGACGTGGTGGACTTCGCCAACAGACATTTCAGCAACAACTACGTCTGCGTGTTCAAACGCACTGGCACAGACTCCACACAGGTGAAGATAGAGAAGCCGGAAATAACTGCCATCCCCACCAACAGGGACCTTTCCAGCCAGTTCCTCAACGACATCAAGAACTCGTATGTGAAACCCATACAACCCAGATTCCTCGACTTCGAGAAAGACCTCACCGTGGGAAAGACAAAACGAGGACTGCCATTGCTCTACAAGCACAACGACGAAGACGGACTCTTCACCCTCGCCTTCAGGTATAAGCTTGGCAACGAGAACAACGTGGACTACGACTATGGGCCATCCTACATGGAGTATATCGGCACAGACAAGAAGAGCGTGAGCGAGGTGAAACAGGCTTTTTATGAACTCGCCTGCGACTACGACATCAGCGTGGGAAGCTACCTCACCACAGTATCACTCACCGGTCTGAGCGAGAAGATGCCTGAAGCTCTTGCACTGCTTGAAGACCTGCTGCAGAACGCAAAGGCCGACAAGGAGTCGTGGACTCAGTTTGTCAGCCTGCTCGCCAAGAGCCGCGAGGACTCGAAGAAGAACCAAAGTGCCAACTTCAGTGCCTTGCGCAACTATGTCACCTTCGGCACCTACAACCCCAACCTCAACATAAGGAGCATCGATGAACTGAATGCCGCTGACCCACAACGATTCCTCGACCTCATCTCCAACCTGAAGAACATGGAGCACACGGTGATGTACTATGGTCCCATGAGCCTGAAGGAACTCGACAAGGCGGTGTCGAAAACCCACAAGACTCCAAAGAAGCTCGCACCAATCACACCAGGCAAGGAGTACACCGAACAGCTCACGCCCACCAACGAGGTCTACATCGCACCCTACGAAGCAAAGAACATCTACATGATCCAGTACCACAACGAGGGCAAGCCTTTCAGCCTTGAGGAGACTCCCGTGAAAATGATGTTCAACGAATATTTCGGCGGCGGCATGAACACCATCGTCTTCCAAGAGCTGCGCGAGAGCCGCGGCCTGGCTTACAGCGCCATGGCTCAGTACGCCAGTCTGCCAAGGGTCAACCATCCAGAGGCTTACCTCACATACATCGTCTCCCAGAACGACAAGATGATGGACTGCATCAAGGTGTTCAACAGCATCCTCGACACCATACCGCAAAGCCAGTCTGCATTCGACATTGCAAAGCAGAGTGCCATGAAGAGCCTGCAGACAGCACGCACCACCAAGTTCGCCGTGCTCAGCTCATACTACAACGCCAAACTGCGCGGATTCGACTTCGACCTCAACGAGCGCATCTACAAGGCTCTGCCAGGCATCTCACTGCAAGACGTGGTGAATTTTGAGAAGAAATACATGGTGAACAAGCCCTACAAATACATCATCCTGGGCGACGAGAAGGAACTCGACATGGAGGCCTTGGGCAAGATAGGCCCCATCCACCGTCTGACGACGGAAGAAATCTTTGGCTATTAAGCGTAACACCAATCACAATACATTATGGCAAAAACACAATCATTCAAGTATGCGCCCATGTTCCAACTGGGCGAGGACAAAACCGAGTACCGCCTGCTGACCAAGGAAGGTGTCAGCGTGGGCGACTTTGAAGGACACCCCATGCTCAAGGTGAGCAAGGAAGCCCTCACACTGCTTGCACAGCAAGCATTCCACGATGTAGAGTTCATGCTTCGCCGAGAGCACAACGAGCAGGTGGCTGCCATCCTGCGCGACCCCGAAGCAAGCGAGAACGACAAATATGTAGCATTGCAGTTCCTCCGCAACGCCGAGGTGGCGTGCAAGGGCGTGCTGCCATTCTGCCAAGACACCGGCACTGCCATCATCCACGGCGAGAAAGGCCAGCAGGTGTGGACTGGCTTCGAAGATGAGGAAGCACTGAGCCTTGGCGTCTTCAACACCTTCACCGAGGACAACCTACGCTATTCGCAAAATGCCCCTCTCAACATGTACGACGAGGTGAACACACGCTGCAACCTGCCCGCACAGATAGACATCGAGGCTGTGGAAGGCATGGAATACCGCTTCGTGATGGTGGCAAAGGGTGGCGGTTCGGCCAACAAGACCTACTTCTACCCCATGACCAAGGCCACCATCCAGAACGAGGGCACTTTGCTCCCATTCCTGGTGGAGAAGATGAAGTCGCTCGGCACGGCAGCATGTCCTCCATATCACATCGCCTTTGTCATCGGCGGCACATCGGCTGAGAAGAACCTGCTCACCGTGAAGCTTGCCAGCATCAAGTACTACGACAACCTGCCCACCACCGGCGACGAGACTGGTCGTGCCTTCCGCGACATCGACCTTGAGAACAAGTTGCTGGAAGAGGCTCACAAGATTGGCTTGGGAGCACAGTTTGGCGGCAAGCACCTGGCTCACGACATCCGCGTGGTGCGTCTGCCACGACATGGCGCTTCATGCCCCATCGGCATGGGCGTGTCGTGCTCTGCCGACCGCAACATCAAGGCAAAAATCAATGCCGACGGCGTTTGGCTTGAGAAGATGGACGACAACCCCACCGAACTGATTCCTGCTGAGTTCTGCCAGCCGGGCGAGGGTGCTGAAAGCATCGTCATCGACCTCGACAAGGGCATCGACGCCGTAAGAGCCGAACTGACAAAATACCCCGTGAGCACGCGCGTTAACCTCAAAGGCACCATCATCGTGGCACGTGACATCGCACATGCCAAACTGAAGGCTCGTCTGGATGCTGGCGAGGAGATGCCGGCATATTTCAAGGACCACCCCATCCTCTATGCCGGTCCGGCAAAGACTCCGGAGGGATATCCTTGTGGCTCCATGGGTCCGACAACCGCCAACCGCATGGACCCATACGTTGACGAGTTCCAAGACCATGGTGCATCTCTCGTGATGATAGCCAAGGGCAACCGCACACAGGCTGTCACCGACGCATGCCAGAAACACGGTGGTTTCTATCTTGGTAGCATCGGTGGCGTGGCTGCCGTACTCTCGCAATCGAGCATCAAGTCCATTGAATGTGTGGAATATCCAGAATTAGGCATGGAGGCCATCTGGAAAATCGAAGTGGAAGACTTCCCGGCATTCATCCTCGTCGATGACAAGGGCAACGACTTCTTCAAGCAGTTGAAGCCGTGGACTCCTTGCTGCAAGTAATCAAAAGATTTTTATATTCCGTTTATCCAAGAAGGCATGGGGCTGCTCCCGTGCCTTTTTGGATACATATTTTTCTGTGTCATGGACTGGGAAAGGTACGAAAAGACAAAGCAATGGGCTGGCGAGCTAAAGCCATCGATGAAGCGCCGACGCATCGGACATGACTATAAGTCGAGGTGCATCTACATGATTACGCTCGTGGTCGAGGGACACAGGCCTTTGCTTGGGACAATCTCTGGCGATGGCGTGTCGCAGCAAGCAAGGATGGAAAGCAGCCCATTGGGTGTAGCTGTGGCAAAAGCCCTTATGGCCATTACACAGTTCTATCCCGCAATAGAGATTTGGACGCATCAAGTCATGCCCGACCACCTTCATGCCATAGTGTTTGTCAAAGAGGAGATTCCTGTCCACCTTGGCATCATTATCAATGGCTTCAAGGTGGCTTGCAACCGTGAATACCGTTTGATGAAAGAGAAAGGCGAAATCAATAGCGACTTGGCGGCTCTCTGGGAGCATGGATACAACGACAGGATACTTGAAAGGAAAGGGCAGCTGCAACGCATGAAAGACTATATCCACGACAATCCTCGTCGCAGGGCGATAAAAAGCTGCCATCCAGAGTTTTTCAAGGTGCGCCATGATGTCAAGGTCGGCGATGTCACTTTTGCGGCACAAGGCAACATATTCTTGCTTGATGCCCCAAACCTGCTCCAAGTGCAATGCTCTCAAAAGCTCACAGAAGGAGAAATAGCAGAGCTATGCCAGCTGTTCCTTGCCAAGGCACGCGATGGTGCTGTCCTCGTTTCTCCAAGCATAAGCAATGGAGAAAAAGCGATAATGAGAACCGCCTTCGATAATGGCTTCCCCATCATTGTGTTGCAGGAGAATGGTTTTGCCCCCTTGGCAAAACCGGGAGGGAAGAGGTTTGACGCCTGTGCGCAAGGGAAACTGCTAATGCTTGCCCCTTGGGAGCACCACAACGACCGACGCAAAATAACACGACAGCAATGCCTTGCCCTCAACGAGATGGCAAGGGTGATTTGCAATCGAGATGGGGATTGCAGCAAAGCTGCAATACAGAAGGACCAATAAAAATTGCAGCAAAGCTGCAATACAGGGGAACCACAGCCACAGCCAAGCCACAACCAGGCCACAGGCCCTGGCCTCATGGCGGTCCTCTGTACCACGCCTTCGGCGTGGTCCCATCCTCCCCTCTCCACACACGCCTTTGGTGTGTCCACAAAAAAGGGGAGCAGCCCACAAAAGACTACCCCCCAGAAAATAATCCTATCCGACATAGGATTATCATAATATTTTGCATTCTCAATCACAGGGAATATGATTCGTGTCAAACCTTTTATAACAACAACACCCACCACAAAAAACTCGCGGCACCCCTTAATACTGACATCTCAACATCAAAGAACACTGAAAGATAATAATTTCCACTATTTTCACTGGCAAATATACAAAAATAACACATATATTGTTATCATAAAGGCATTCTTTTAACATCATTTAATATTGTCCTTGTGTCAAGAAAAATAGACATTGTCTAAAGAGGAAAAAAAGTTACATAAGAAGAAAAAGAAGATGAATATTGGCAATGTGCTTTTGCAATGCAAAAAGCACACTGCCTTGAACACTCAATCTACGCGGAACTCCATACTTCGGAAGATTGGAACCTGCTCCATCGGTATGCCATCGAGCATGCCGGGTTCATAAAACTGTTGTATGTTGCTTATGTCCTTTGCCACTCCCTCCCGGATGAAGTTGTGAAAAGTGTCGAGCAAGTCGAGTTGTGCCAGGGTGGCATTCCTTGTCTGCTGCTCGTATAGCTTTCCGCTAACCCCTGTGGCAGTAGTCTTTCCTTGCAAGGCGCCTGTCACCCCCGAGATGTCTTCCATGAAATTGAGTTGTGTCTGCAGCAATTCGTTAATGCCAATGTTCACGGCATTTGCCGCCACTTGTTGCGGCATCACCACCCCGCCCCTCGACTTTACAGGTATCACCCCATTGAATCTCGCCCATTCGTCGGCCACATCTTCTATGGAGAAGCCATCGGGGATGCATTCCTCAGGCACGAGCAGCACTCCTTTTGCCGACGAGCGCATCACCCAGTCGTAAAGTGTGATGAGCCTGTTGGTGTATCGCTGTTGGTCGATGACATCAGCCACAAAAGAATGCACTTCTCCATCAACCATGGGATAAGCCTTGAAGACAAACGGGTGCTGTCCGTGAATGTAGGGCGAAGTTCCCTCGTCGATGACATCACCAAAGGGCGAGAGATAATAATAACGCCATTCATCCGCCATCATCCATTGCACATCATGTTCGTCGGACACCAGATGTGGCGAGAAGTTGCAGGCATCCACCCATGCGAGCACCCCCTCCTTTCTGTCATGGCACAGATAGCCCGGCCTGCGTTCGCGTTTCCACACTTCCACCACCCGGCATAGCTGTGGTTGACCGGGCATGAAGAACTTGTCATGACTTCCCCATGCCATCCCCCACCCTGCCAACACGTCATCCATGCGCTGTCTGTAAGAACCAATATCATAGACAGCGCGCAGAGCTTCCACATCTTCAGGCTTGCGGGCAAACTCTGAACAAACGGCATCAAAACGCATGTCGTGAATCTCTCCTATCACCCCGATGTCCCATCCACGACAGTCGGAATGATGCGAATCCACGAAAAAGAGGTCGAGCGGCACATTGACAGTCCAACAGCCAGCACCACCATTCCTCCAGCCATAACTCTTGCGCTGTGCCACCATTCCTGATATGAGAAATTCCTCAAGTGCCCTTGCATTCAGTTCATCATGGCAGTTAAGCCTTGCCACCTTTTCAAGCATCTTCATCATCCCCTTCTGCATGCCCTTGTCATCGCACCCCACCTTGCAAGGCTTCATCTCCGAGCGATAGAGACCGAGCACCTGTTTCACCAGCCTTCTTATGAGATTGTTCTTGAGGGGTTCACTTCCCTGACTGCGTATGTAGCTTTCCTCCTTCACCCATTTTCCATCTACGCATACAAGGTCACCCCACTGGTCGCCATAGCAATACCTCTTGCATCGAGCACGCTCATTTCTGAATTTGCTCATTGACTCCCAATAACCGACCGCCTCGAAAAGAAGGTCCAAATTCTTGCTGTATGTCTTCATGAATGTTTTTTATGCAAAGATATTAAAGACACCCCTTCAACGTTTGGCATAATGAAATGGTCTTATGTTAATAATTTAAGAAATACAAACAAACAACAAAAACAGTAACAGATAGTAACCTTTTGTAAGTAAAAGATTTACAAATGAAAAATTAACGTCGCTTATCAGTTTACATTTGTATGTTTTTAACATTTTTTTTCAAAGGATATGGGAATTTAATACTAATTTTGCCCAAAAAGGAAAAAGAAGCATACCTTCACTATTCCAAATTAATCATTTATTAAACAATTTACGATCTTGGTACACATAGGAGCACTAATCAAACAAACCCTCAAACAAAGGCGCAAATCTGTAGTATGGTTTGCCGGGGAGTTATCATGCAGTAGAACAAATGTCTACAAGATCTTTTCGAAGCAATCCATCGACACCAAAGATCTTTTGAGGATTTCCAAAATCCTTGAATTCGACTTTTTTGAAATTTACAGTAAAGAATTGTCAGGACAAGAGTAAGAGGGACAACTGCGAGAACAAGATTTTTTAGAAGTAGAACCCCCAAATAGGCATCCCAAATAAAAGGATGCCTATTTTTTTGCAAAAAAAGTTGCAAAATCAAACATTCATTGCTATCTTTGCATTTTACGAAAAAAGATTGGAAATGAACTTACTTAAGTATTTTTTTGTGTGGCTGTCAGTATTTTGCATTGTGTCATGCCAGACCGACAAGAGCACCACCATCAAATCAGTAGAAATAAGCAAGGAAGGCATTCGCGCGGAAGGCAAGCCTTTCACGGGCATGGTGTGGAGTGAAGACAGCAGCACTTACTGCCTTGAGGTGAAAGATGGCTCTTTGGTATCCTACACCCTCTTCCACCCTAATGGCACACCAGCCATCAAAATGACGACAGACAGCACTGAAATGCAGTTTTTTGACGAGAAAGGCAGTGCCATGTCATTAGACTCGTTTGTCAACGACTATGGGCTGCTGGCTGACGAAGTGACAGAATTGGCACAAATCATAGAAAGCCGTTCCAGCAACAACTAAAAAAAAACTCAAACACAAATGAAAAAAGCATTCATCGCCCTATGCATCATCGTTATTGCTGGTGCGGGCTTATTTTTCTATTATTACAATCAAGACGAAAAGGAGCAAGAGGCCAAGCGTTCGCTGCAAAGCTTCATGCATCAGGCCCGCAATCTCACCAACGAGCTGATACGCCACAAGCAGATGGAAGACAACAACAAGAATGCGGAGTGGGAAAAGACCCATTCCGACAAAGCCATCATCGCTGCTGTGGAGAAGCTCATAGAAGAGGAATGGACTAGCGGCCGCAACCATGTGGGAGGCAAGAACTGGACAGACAAGATGAACATCTTGCGTGACATGTGCGACAACGTCAAGACTTTCAACGATGAGGCAAAAGAAGAGTTCAACTCCATGAGTTTCAATGGAATGATGGGAAAAGACTGCCGTTTTGCCGTAGATACCATCATGGCTCCGTACTATGTTTCTGACTCGGCATGGGTGGATGTCCATTTCAAGTTGACAGACTTGCAAGGCACGCCATACCCCAATCGTCAGAAAGTGACGCTGAAACTACAATTCAATCCCTCGGATGAACGATGGCTCATCAACGATTTCGTGTTCTACTACAATGAAGAGCACGGGCAATACCAATACTCTGAAATGAAGGAGATGCAGGGATTCCTGCAACAATACTCGCTAAGCGGCGACAGCATCTACAGCGACGCAATTAAAAAAGAGGAAGAATAAAAAAAAGAGGAAGAGCAAAAAAAACAGCTGATTTCTCAGCTGTTTTTTACTATTTTCACTTCTGCCATTCTTAGCAGCCTGTCTTTCCTTACAAATCCATCCTTCTCTATTTGTGCCACTGTGCCATCCTTCTTTTCGTTGTCCTCCACAGTGCCCACGATCTTTGCCTTGGAAGCATCGAACTCGCCATTATCGAAGGTCACCCTGTAGACTCCATAATGACCGAGCACCTCAATCAGCTTGGTTTTTGCTGTCAGCAATCTGGAAATTGCGCTTGTTGATATACGGCTTTGGTCGAGTCCGCGCTCATGAATCGTGGCTTCCGCCCATTCGAAAGATTCGAGCACCTGCAAGAAGTCCTTGCACATGTCGCCCACCAAATTGTCGCTGGAATCCTTCTGGCTTGAATTCCAGTTGGCCATTCTCTTGTTCTCGTCGCAGAGCCTCTTTATCTCGTCTCTTAAATCGTCAAACTTGCTCATTGTCTATAATAAAATAGGTATGCAATAATCTTAAATCATTCTCCATTTACTTCACAAGGATTTGCTGGCCCACGTCGATGGGTTTGTTCTTGTCTTTGCCATTCATCCTTGCCAATTCCGAATCAGAAACTTTATGCTTGTAAAGCTTGCCACAAATCTTCCACCATGAGTCGCCCTTCTGCACAGTATAGTATTTCTTGCCGTTCTTCACAGTTACCATGTCATTGGGAGCTGTGATGCCGTCACTTGGGGCGGGGGCTTCTTTCATTTCCTCGGCAGGCTTCTCTGCAGCAGGTTTTTCTGCCGCAGCAGTTGCTGTTGCCGCTGTCTCTGATTTCTGTTCAGCACTTGCCTTTTCATTTTTTGCCACCTTGTCTTCCTTGGCAGCAGGTGAAGCAGCAGAAGAATTCTGAGCCAAAACAGGAGCGCCACCATCCTTTATCATCTCATTTAGGGTGACGATGGAGTCCTCCAAGATGCTCAGTCTTTCCTTGTCAGCTGTAGGCATGGAGCCTTTTGTAAAATAAAGCAAAGCGAAGAGCAATGCAGCCACCATGGCAACTATACCCAATGGCTTCCAAATGGTGGTCTTGGAATTGGCTTCTTGCTCAAGACGGTCGATTATACGGAAAGCCCTCAAGTTGCTTCCACAGTCCGGACATGTGACATCTTCTTTCAGATAGTCGGGTATTCCTTCTCTCCCACAGACGGGACATTTTCTACTATTTGCCATAACTCCTTCTATTAAAGGTATTTCCAATAAAAATTCATTTAAAAAAACAATAAGGTGCATTCACCTTTTCATTTTGCCAATCACTATTTCTGGTGCTGCATGATGGTAGTAAGGCACCCTGCATAAGTGGTTTTCTGAAGTCGTCCTCCAAAATTCGCGCCAAAGGTACGAAAAAAAAATCACACATTCAGTATTTTGACAAGAAATGTTTTATAAAAAAAAGAAAGCAGTGCTTCAGCACTGCAATATATGATATTTGCATATGTCATGAAATCATCAAGACATCATGACAAGCATACGTCTTTCATTCTTCACCCTTGCGGAAGGTCAATCATCCCATTGACCTGTGGAGATGAAATTGTTGCTGTTGAATGTAGGATTCAACTGATTCTTTCCAGTAACCGGAAGACCAGAAAATGACTCCATGTCATCCTGTGAAGCAGGTCTATTGGTAGCCCCCATGATCTCATATTCATAGATGGGAACCGAGTCTATATCCGTTGTTGGAACGATATATTTCTTCATTATATATAGTTAATAGTGTGACTTGTTATCAGAAGCAGTATCCACATGTCGCATGAAAAAATACTGCGTATAGCTTTCTCTTTCAATCCCTTGAAACGTAGAAATGCGCCGGATTGCCAATAATCCTCGGCAAAGATAGATATTTTGAACCGAACCAACAAATTTTATTTGATAAAAAAAGGGCTTGTGTAAAAAAAAGAGTGTAAAAATGCCCTTTTCCCACCCCGATAATATCACTTTCCTACATTTTTCACCCACTTCAATGACCACAACTGGCAATATTTGCCCATCATGTGTTTGAGAACGTCAGCCTGTCTATTTCTTGCAATCGCACCCTGACCCATCAAAGCAATGGGTGCAGATGCGGCACTTGGGAAGCCCTATTGACTTCACAAGATTTTCTATCTTGTTGAACCTTAGAGTCGTGATGCCCAATTGCTTGGCCATCTCATCCACCATTCGCTTGTATTCAGGTGAGTCAGACCGAGAATACTTTTCCAAATTCTTGCCATCCTCTCCTTCAAATTCCTTTATGATTCTACGTGAGAGCAGTTCCATGTCGCTTTTCGAACTGGTGAAATTGATGAATGGGCATCCATACACCAATGGCGGACAGGAAATACGTGCATGCACCTCTTTCGCTCCATATTCAAAAAAAGTGCGGACATTGTCTCTCAACTGGGTGCCCCTGACGATGGAGTCGTCGCAGAAAGCCACTCTTTTGCCACTGAGAATTTCCCTGTTGGGGATGAGCTTCATCTTTGCCACGAGGTTTCTTCTCGACTGGTTTCCTGGGGTGAAGCTTCTTGGCCATGTCGGTGTGTACTTCAGCACAGCTCTCTTGTAGGGTACGCCATGCCCTTGAGAATATCCCAGAGCCATGCCCACGCCCGAATCGGGTATGCCGCAAACAATGTCCACGTCGGTGTCATCCTCCTGCCCCAAAATGAATCCGTTGCGCTCTCGCATGTCCTCCACGTTGACCCCGTCGTAGTCGCTTGAAGGGAATCCATAATACACCCACAGGAAAGAACAAATCTGCTCCGTATCCCCCTGCTGTTGAAGCACTTCAATGCCATCGGACTTTATTTTCACTATCTCCCCCGGTCCCAGGTTGTGTATTGGCGTGTAGTCGAGGTTTGGAAAGCTCGAAGTCTCGCTTGTAGCAGCATATGCTCCTTCTTTCTTTCCTATAACAATAGGTGTTCTCCCATATTTGTCACGGGCTGCAATAATGCCGTCCTCTGTAAGCACGAGCATCGAGCATGAGCCTTCCACCTCATTGAACACCTTGTTGATGCCGTCCACAAAGGAAGCCCCCATGTTGATCAGCAATGCCACCAATTCGGTCTGGTTGATTTTGTTGGCTGACATTTCGCTGAAGTGCATCCTCTTGTCGAGCAACTTTTTTGCTATTTCTTGCTGGTTGTTGATTTTGGCCACAGTCACCACTGCATATCTTCCCAGATGGGAGTTGACGATGATGGGTTGCGGGTCGGTGTCGCTGATGACGCCTATTCCTTGACTGCCATGGAATTGCTCAAGTTCATCCTCGAATTTTGACCTGAAATAATCTCTTTCCAAACTGTGAATTGAACGCGAGAATCCCTTTTCCGGGTCGAAAGTTGCCAGTCCAGCACGTTTTGTTCCAAGATGTGAATTGTAATCTGTGCCGTAGAACAAGTCGTTGACGCAATCCCCGACGGAAATGGTACCAAAAAAACCTCCCATTGCAGATGTATGACTATAAATTGATTTATATAAATTGTGATTTTATATGCTGCCTTTATTATGCAATTTCACTAAATCACGTGCAAAGGTAGTGCAAAAAAAGATAATATATGCCATTTTATGAAAATAAAAAAGCCTTGAGCGCGTCTATCGTAACATATCTTTACTTTTTTCCTTTTTTTCATGGCTGATTGAAATAAATGTCGTAAATTTGAGGCATGAATGAAAGTCAACAACATCATTAACCAAAAGACTAAAGCCATGAACGATTTTGACGAGATTTTGAAGAAACTGAAAGAAGGCATTGGCTCTATGGCAGAAGAAGCCCAAGGCAAGTACAACGAACTGGTGAATTACCTCGACACTCACGATAGCGAGGACATCAAAAAAGAATTGTGCAAGGTGGCTGACAAAGTCGCCCAAGAAGCTCGCGAAGGTGTGGAGAAGGCCAAGGAGGAGATTGGCAAGATAGACATCGACGAGAAGATGGCTCAAGCTCGCGAGGGTGTGGCAAAGGCCAAGGAATACATGGACAGCGGACTTGATGCCGTCCACAAGCAGTGGGAGGATTTGTGCAAGCGCTTCAACCTGTAGGCTGTATTCATCAAGGCAACAAAAATCTTTCGCCCTCCGTCTTTTTACAAGAACGGAGGGCGAAAGGTGAAGGAGGAAAGATGGAAGGCCGGTGCTGTCACGCCGTTTTTTTCTCCACCAAGTCTTTGTCCACTATTATCTCCTCCTTGTCGAGGCTGTACATGTCCTGGCTCAGCACCTTGAACATGGTAGACTTCAGCCCTCTCACGCCAAGGCGCTTCTTGTTGGCCACGGCGGCGATGGCCTTTGCCCCGTCTTCCGTGACCTTCAAGTTGATGTTTTTCTCCTTGAAGTAGTTGACGTAATAATTCAGCGGCGACCCTTTTGAGTTGAGCAGTATGTTCACCATCACCTCCTCGGTCATGATGTTCACATGTGCATATTGCATGATGCGCCCTGCGAGTTCGTCGCGATTGAAATAGGTGGCGAAGTCTTCATCGCGCACGTAATCATGGTAGTCGCCCTTGATTTCAGGGGTGTTTGCCTTCGAGAAGCCCAGCCCGGAGCAACCAATGCGCTTTCTCACCACATCCTCTATGCCGCTGAACACACCGGAGAAGATGAAGAGCATGTTCTTCGTGGATACCCTTACCAAGTCGTTATATCCGCAGTAGAACGTGGCGGAGTTGTCATCATCGATGAAGTTGAGCAACTCATGCAGCACGTGCTCGTTGAACTCACCCTTGGAAAAGAGCTTGTCGAACTCGTCGAACAGGATGACTGCTTTCTCCACCTCTTTAACATCATCGTCGGCATCCTCATAGATTTCCTTCAGAGTGTCGGAGATGTGTGGCCCGTGTATGCCTTCTTGCACCAGGGTGTTGCAGTTGACAACGCCCAACTTGAACCCAAAGATTCTGGACAAGATCTGGGGACCGAAAGTCTTGCCTGTGCCTGATGGCCCATAAGCGAGCAAGTTCAGATGGGGCATTCCTACATCTTGGTTTTTGTTTCTCCTGATATGCATGTAGAAGCAGAGGGCGAGTTTTTGCGCATACTCATGCTGCCCTATGAGATATTTTTCGAGAATGTTGGCAATGCCGAGAGGCGAGAGTTTTTCGAATGCCACATCAACAACGTTGAAAGGAGTACCGTCGATGATTTCCAATACATCTTCCAGTTGGAGTGCCCCCACATGGCTCTCCCATGAGTTGATGTGTCTTATCAGTTTTTTTTGGGCTTCATCTTTATCCACAGAAGCGTCAAGGAGAAAATTGTTGCGCTCCTTGTCGAGTTGCTTCACCAAGTCTCTCTTCTCTTTCAACTTGAGGTTGCTGAGGTTTTCCAAGGTTTGCATGCAAACCTTGATGCTCATCGTTGGATTGACAAGTAATAGTTTCTTTATTTCCTTGTCGAGTTTTGCATTTGCAGTGGCGGTAGAATTCTTTGATTTCATGTAATCTTCATTATTAGTCGGATGATAGTGAAGGTGTGTCCACCAGTAAAAGAATCCCGAAGGATGGCAGAGAGGTTGAAATCAGTTACGATTTAGATCAAATCCTAAGATATTAAGAAATAAGCAATTTTCGCTATTCTATGGTCACTTCTTGACCAATCATTCATTTCCATTTTATGTCGAAGACCACAAAAGTACTAATATTTTCCGAAATGCAGCATCTTTTGCAAGCCACCGTCACGACATTAACATTAATTAACTATTTCCGTCCAGCCGACAAACATTCCGTCATGCCTTCTACCGTGGTCGTTCAAAGGCAGGACATCGACTAATACAAAAAAATGACTAACCTTATATATAATACTCAGCGGCATCCACCAGTCCTGCCCTTAGCGCATACTTGGTGGCTTCATGCACGTTGTTTACATTTAGTTTTCTGAAGATGTTCTTTCGGTGTGTGTTTACAGTATGGAAGCTTGAGAATCTCTTTTCTGCTATTTCCTTTGTCGTCATGCCCAAGGCGATATCCTTGAGCACTTCCAGTTCGGTGCGTGTCAGTATTGGTTTTTCTTCTACCTGTGGAGCCATAAACATCATCTCGGCTGTTCGTTGGCATATAAACCTCCTGCCCCTGATGGCTTGCCGCAAGCAATCGCGTATCTCGTCGAGAGGCGACTCTTTGAGCAGCACGCTCACCTGTGGCGATGAAGCCACGACACGTTTTACGAAATCCAGGCTAAGGTCCTCGCTGAACAGCACCCACCTCACTGAGGCGAAGCGGTCTGCGAGGATGAGCAATTCGTCGGCGTCGTTGATGTCGAACAAAGTATAGTCCATCACGACAACTGCATCCCTCGTGACTTTCAAGATTTCCATCATCCCGCCTTTGTCGGAAGCGCAGAGGATGTTGCAATCATCAAACTGCTGCAATACATATTGCAGTCCTGCTCGTGTGATGTCCTGGTTGTCTGCAAGAATTATTGTTGTCATGACTTCTTCAGAATGGCAAGAGATTGTCGCCTTCCACCTCGCATTTTTCAAATCCCATTTCGGCAGACTTTTCTTGTGAGAGCACGAAATAGACGACATCGCCCTCGGCGCACACCTCTCCATGGGCGTTCTCTACAGTCACATGGATTGTGGCGAGGTTTCTGCGCTGTTCTGCTATGTTCGCCCTTATCGTGATTTGTGTCTCCCTGCTTGTCAGGGCCTTGTGATATGCCACAGACAGGCGGCTTGTCATTCCTGCTGCCTGTAGCTTTCTCGACACCACCCATCCTGCTGTTTCATCGATAAGGGTGCTGATGATGCCGCCATGCAGCACCCCCACCCATCCTTGGTACACTTCCTGCGGAATCCAGAAGCACAGCACGCTGTCGCCGTCTTCATAGAAGTCCATGTGCAAGCCCATGGGGTTGGTGGGGCAGCATCCGAAACAATAATATCCCTCCTTGTGGAGCCATGGGTTCCTTATTTTTCTCATTGTTGTGCTTTTTTGTTTTGTTTAATCCTTGTCAGAAAGTAAATTCAAAAGTGAACCTTATTCCATGCTTGTGCACACCGGGCAGACCCGTATAGCTCAATCGTCGCACATAGTCCACCTCGAAGAACTTCAATATGTTGTATATTCCCACATGGAATTCCCAATACGGCTCTTTCTTGTTGAGCAAGTAGGTGTCTGTCGGGAAAGCGAAGAGAAAGTCTGAGTTGGCATTTTGTGGCAGGAATGGGTTGTTCTTGTCGGTGAGATGCCCCATCATGCCCTTTATTCCTATTGTCTCCCTCCACTTCAGTTTTTGCAGCAGCGGTATCCTGTTGAATATCTTCCCATTGAGGTCCCATGCCACATTCAGCATGGCGAACCTGTCGTTGAGGAACTCCATGTTGTTCAACAGCGAGAAGGTGCCCGGGTTGATGGTGTACGAGAGGTTTGCCGGTGGCATGATGAGCAATGGGAAGGGCACCTTGTTCCATTGCGCCCCGCCTTTCAAGCGCACGTCCAACCTTCCCCAACTATTGAGCCATATCCTTTTGTAGATGCTCAGCTCTGTATAGTTGTACTTGTATTCTCCTCCGAGGAATCCATCAAATCCGATGGTGTGCGACACTGACAATTCCGGCGCGTCGAAATTGATGGCCAACCTGTGCTGCTTGGTGTTGACATATGTTCTGCCGGGACAATAGATCACTCCCAGCGACATCTCCGTGGTCCTGAGTTTGGTGACCGGCACGTTGCTTGCCAATCGCCTGAAGGCTAGTTCTCCCGTTGGCTCGTTGCTTTCGGTCTTGGCACTGAACATTGTGCGCAGCCCCCATTCCGTCTCCCAGTCGAATTTCACTTCCTGGCGGTTGTAGAAATACATCTGGTTCACCTTTTTCCATTTGAAAGCCGTGAACACATTATCCTTGTCGGTATGCAGGAACTTGTCGGAGGGCGACATCACATCGTATGCAGATTGGAAGGAGATTGTCTTTATGGGGAACTCTGTAGGCTGGTAGTTCTTCTTGTTGAACGAATATGTCAGCAGCGTGCTGTAATAGGTCTTGTTGGTTTTCATGCCATGAGCCACATAGCCTTTCCAGAAAAGGTTTGGATTCAAGGCTGCGGTGGTCTGCCCGCTGAACCTGAACCTCATTCCATCCACGAAATTGGTGGAGACGATGGTGTTGACAGGTCCTATGTCGAACTTGCTCTTGCCGCCGGGCCCCGCTGTCTCCACGTAATTCTCGATGAGAGCCTTTGCGCCAAAGAGTATGTATTTGAATCCCTTGATGTTTTGCAGGCTGCTGAGGAAATCGTCCATGTTCGACTCGCTCTTGGTGAGTTCCACCTGTCGGTATTCATTCCAGAATCCATCATCTTTCATCCGGGCATCGGCATTCACTATCGATGCCGCTCTTCCCTTGAACATCTTTTTGGGCAGGGCTTCGAATGAATAGTCATGCAGATAGGTGTTTCTAATGACCACCGCCTTGCTGAGGAAGTTTGTCAGCTTCATCTCCACCAGCATGTTGTCGATGGTGAGCACCCACTCCCCATTGTCCAGCTGCGTGTACTCTTGTTCCACCTTGAGATTCTCCACGAAGTTCACATCGCTTCTTTTGGGTATGGTGAGGTTGCATTTTTTCACATGAAGCGACGAGTCTGCCAATATGAAGAGTTCACCTCTGAAACCGAAGTCCTGTTGGTTGTTGGGTGTGAACTGCAAGTGGAAGCACTTGTCCCTGCCCACATACACCGTGTCTTCGATATAGAATCTGTAGAACGCCACGGCATCCTTGCCTATCGGACTTGTAAACGGGTATTGCAGGAGCCTTATCTGGTCGTCATAGATGTCGATGTCGGTGAAGACATCCTTGAGCATCGTGTTCAGGATGTTTCCCGTCTCTATGAGTTGGTTCACGCCCTTGCTTCTCTGCCCTGTTATGATGTCTTTTTCCGTCTTGGGCTTTTTCCTGTAAATGTGCTGCGACACTGTCTCGTCTATGGAGACTGGCAGGATGAGCTTGTTGTTGAAGGGGCACATTTCCACCTGATCCAAGAGCCATTGTTGCTTCTTCTTCTGCACCTCCTCCATTTCCGTTGGCGTGACGTCGTTCACTGCCAAGGTGATTTTCTGGTATTTGTCGTATTTGTAGAAGTCGTGGTTTGTCAGGTCTGTACGCTTTTTCGCATCTATCACCCTCTTCATCAGTTCCACGGCGGGGTTGTTTTTCCTGCTGTATTTGTTTTTCCTTTTCGACTTCACCACGACTTCCTCAAGCTTCTGGGCCTCTGGCTTCAGCATTATGGTCAGTTGGGAGGGGGTGTTCTCCTTGATGGCTATGGTTTGCGACTTGTATCCCACAGCCTTTATGGTGAGCGACCATCCATTGTGCCTTTCGATGGTGAACCTGCCATCCGGACCTCCTGCCACAGCCACGTGGTTTCCCTTGTAGATGATGCTGCAGAAAGGTATGGAGTCGCCTGTCTCCTTGTCGAGCACGAGGCCGTTGATTTGGGCATTGGCAACCAAGGCAAATGTCCAAAGCAACAATGATGTCAATATTAGTCTAGTCGATTTCTTCATCTGTGATGATTATTATTTCATGCCAAGCCCGAACAGTACGTTAGACATGTCGAATGCTGATGATTCCGGCAGGTGGCTTGCATCGTGGCTTGCTTGGGCAAACGGTTGCCCATAGTTCTCCTCCAATTTAATTTGCAAAGATAGGTATTATTGTCAAGACAAGAAAACAATTTTTGTTTTTTCTCGTTTTTTTCCATTTTCAATGGAATGCACCAATCGGGAATTTCTTGCATCAAGCAAGAGGTGAACACGTCTGGTTGGTGTTCACCTCTTCATTTGTCTGGTCTATTTCTTGATGGTTGTCAATGCTTGTCAAGTGCGAACAAGGATTCTATTTCGTCCAACGACTCTATCACTGCTTCTGGGACATGCTCGTCGTGCTTTTCCTGTGTCCACTCCTCCCCCTTTATCCATATTGTCCGGCATCCAAGCTTTTTTGCGGGCAGGATGTCCTTGTCAAAGCTGTCGCCCACCACTACTACGTCGGCAGGGGTCAACCCGAGTGCCTCCACTCCCATTTGGAAAATCCTTGGGTCTGGCTTTTTCACGCCCACCACTGCAGACTCCACGATGTGTGTGAACAATCCTCCGAGTTCAAATTCCTCTATCACCACTCCCATGTTGCCATAGAAGTTGCTCACCAGTGCCAATGGGAATTGCCTCTTGAGCAGGGCCAGCACTTCCTTGCTTTTGGCAACTGTCTGGCACACACGCCCATAGAGGTCGTCGAGCAAGTCATCCACCAGTTTGTATCCTGCCTCTGCATCCATTTGCAGACAATGGTTTTCGAGCAGGTAGTCCATCTCTATGCGCAGTTTCACCTTCAGTGTCTTCTCGAAAGTGTAAGAAGTCTGTATTATGGGATTGCGCCCCAAAGTGCGTTCCGCATCCACGTATGCCTTTTGGAATTCATCCTCGCTGACAGGGATTTTCGCCCTTTCATAGGCATGCCATATCATCTTTCCCCAGTGGCATCCTTGCGTGTCGATGGTGCCTCTGTAGTCAAAGACAAATCCTTTGGGCTTTGCAAGAACCTTGTTGTTTTCGGCACATTTTCTGTTCATATCGTGTTTTTCAAGTATTTATCATATATCGAGGCACATAGGTCCTCATGACTCTTGTGCATGTGAATATATAGGCAGCTGAGCAGCACGATTTCGAAGAGTGGGTATGTCCACGGCTGGTCTATCAGGCATGCCACGAAGAGGCAGGCTACCCTTGTATTGTATGTCAGCAGGTTGGCAATGTTCATCAACGGAGTGCTTCCATTGAGGAATTGCTGCCTCAGGTCATCGGGGACAGATTCCATCTTATCATATTTTTCCAGCATGGCACCCTTCAGCTTTTGGGCTTTGGGTGTCCTCTTCTCCTGCCTGTGGCAATAGTTGGCGTAGTTGAAATAGGCCACCCTTTTTATCAGTCCTTTTATGGCATTCCCTTCTTTCGGCAAGTTTTCATAGATGTCGCGCTGCTGTGCGTAACTGTCTATCTCTTCGCCCTTTTTCATCCACATGTGAATCTTCTTGTAGTAGTCGGCGAGTGATGCCTGTGGCAAATGTGCGAACACTCCTGCCACGATGACGAGGACCCATCCGGCGACCCTCCAAGCAGTGTCGGTGCCTGGCATGGGGGTGTGGTAGATTCTGATGGCTATTGCAGCATAAACGACAAAGAAGCAAATGTATTTCGACAAGCGGTTGAGCACCCTGCCCTCTTGTGTCTTCTTGCCGGTGAGCCTTGCCAATTGCCCGTCGGCGGAACTGCCAAAAGTATATAGCAGCATGAGCAACACACCGAGGACGTTGTGTGCAAAGTCTGGATACGAAAACATCACCCCGGCTGCAATGCCAAGGAATATGGTGATGACTGTCACCACGTTAGGGTGCACGTTCTGCTTCATGCATCTCATTGCCCAATAGAGTCCTACGGGGCGTGTGAATTGCATGTCAAGCTTTTCCTCTGTGTCATCATACTTCACCGAGGCATGCAACTTCTCGTTGAATGTCATGCCGGAAATGTCCTTCAGGGGGGTGTTGTCAATACTGTTCATCTACTCTATTGAATATGCAAAGATAATCATTATAATGCAGATTTGAAAACTTTTTCCCGATTTTTCAAGAAAAAGGCCATAAAGACCTTGAAGTCCTAAAAGCCCTTTATCACCATCATCTTTTTCTGAATTATCCCAAAAAAATGATTTCCTTGTCTTGAAATCGATATAAAATGCTTATCTTTGCCCCGAAAATGCGCCTTTTGCGCTTGCAATGTCATCAGGGGATGCCCTGGATGGCGCAGCATATCTTATTGAACAACTACAAAGAAATGGAATTTGAACTGATTGCCAAGACTTTCATGGGCCTGGAGCCCATCTTGGCACAAGAACTGACTGAACTGGGAGCCAACGACATACAGATTGGCCGTCGAATGGTATCCTTCAGGGGAGACAAAGAACTAATGTACCGCGCCAATTTCCAATTGCGCACTGCCATCAGAATCCTCAAGCCAATCATCCACTTCAAAGCACGCAGCGCCGACGATGTATACAACGAGGTGCTCAAGGTGGATTGGACGAAATATTTGGACAACAACAAGACTTTTGCAGTGGACTCCGTGGTGTTCTCCGAAGAGTTCAGACACTCCAAATTCGTAGCCTACAAGGTGAAAGACGCCATCGTCGACCAATTCCGTGAGAGCACGGGAACACGACCCAACATCTCGGTGGCCAATCCCGACATCCGACTGCACATACACATTGCCGACGAAGACGGCACCCTGAGCCTCGACTCCAGCGGGGAGTCGCTGCATCGACGTGGCTATCGACAGGAGTCGGTGGAAGCACCTCTCAACGAGGTGCTGGCAGCTGGCATGATACTCATGACCGGATGGAAAGGCGACTGCGACTTCATCGACCCCATGTGCGGCTCTGGCACTCTGCTCATCGAGGCTGCACTCATAGCACAGAACATGTCGCCGGGACTCTTCCGCAAAGGATATGCCTTCGAGAAATGGCCTGACTTCGATGAAGAACTGTTCGACATGATTTACAATGACGACTCCAAGGAGCGAGAGTTCAAGCACCATATCTATGGCTACGACATTGACATGAAGTGTGTCAACACGGCACGCCTCAACGTCAGGGCTGCCGGACTGGCATCGGTCATCACGGTGGAGCAAGCCGACATCAACGACTTCACACAGCCTGCCGAGAAGAGCATCATGGTGACTAATCCTCCTTACGGAGAACGCATCTCCACCCCCGACTTGCTTGGCACTTACCGCATTATCGGCGAAAAGCTGAAACATGCCTTCACTGGCAACGAGGCTTGGATTCTTAGCTATAGGGAGGAATGCTTCGAGCAAATCGGACTGCGCCCGTCCATCAAGATTCCGGTCTATAACGGCTCGTTGGAATGTGAATTCCGCAAATACACCATCTTCGAGGGCAAGTTGAAGGAATTCCGCAGCGATGGAGGCGTTGTGAAGACTGAAGAAGAGAAGGCTGCCATGGCTGAGAAGCATCGCTTCAAGAAAAATCGCGAATTCAAGCAACGTCTTGAGGAAGAGAGTGAAAACGAGGATGGCGACATCCGTTCATTCACCTTCCATCACCACAAACTGGAGTCCTTCCAACGCAAGGAGGAGAAGGAAGAGCGCCGAGGAGGATTCCGTGGCGAGCGCGACGACCGCAGAAGCGACAGAAGGGACAGAGGCGAAAGGGGCGACAGGTTCTCCGACAAGAAATACGGACGGGGAGATGGCGGAAAAAGAGGTTACAAGGGCAACGATGACAAGAGAGGCCCAAGAAAGGACTTCGACCGAAAGTCATTTGACCGCAAGTCTTTCGACCGCAAGCAATTCGGGAAAAAGCCTTTCAACAAGAAAAACGACAGGAGATTCGACGATGAAGATTAAGAACAAGCAATGGGCAATGCTCATCTTGCTCGCACTGCTCACCTCTACCACGATGGCACAAGACAAGCTTTTCAGCCTCGAAGACCTCAATTTCGGCGGCATGAACTACCGGAAGATGTCGCCGGAAAACCAAACTTACTGTTGGTGGGGGGACGTGCTCATTCACCTTGCCAAGGACGCATGCCTGGAAGTGAACTCAAAGAAAAACAAAGAGTCTGAACTGGTAAGCCGCGAAAGCATAAACAGCGCCTTGGGCACGGATGAAGAGGTGTGGAGCCTCACAGCGGCATCCTTCCCCTACCCCGACTCCACCCTAATCATGGTGCAGACATCAAAGGAGCGGATTCTTTATGACTGGAAAAAAGGGAAGGTGACCTTCAGGCAAGCTGCGGGGCACGACACCGAAGACTGGACTCCCGCCTCACGCGCCAATGCCTATGTCGAGGAATGCAACCTCTTCGTGACGGATGCCAAGGGCGGCACACATCAGCTGTCCACCGACGGCAGCCGCGAGATCGTCTACGGACAGAGTGTCCACCGCGATGAATTCGGCATCTACAAAGGCACCTTCTGGAGCCCCGACGGCCTGCGTCTTGCCTTCTACCGCATGGACCAAAGCATGGTGAGCGACTATCCGCAAGTGAACCACAGCACGCGCATCGCCACCGAGGAACCCGACAAATATCCCATGGCGGGCGAGACAAGCCACAAGGTGACCGTGGGAGTATACGACATGCTCACGGGAAAGACGACATACCTGCAGGCAGGCGACCCCACCGACCGCTATTTCACCAACATTCAGTGGAGCCCGGACTCGAAACGCATTTACATGCAGGAGCTCAACCGCGACCAAACTGACATGCAACTGACTGTGTATGACGCGATTAACGGAACAAAAATCGGCACCATATACACCGAGCACGATGACCGATACACCGAACCGCTGACTCCTATCACCTTCCTGCCGTGGGATGCCGACAAGTTCCTGCTCCAAAGTCAGAAAGATGGGTTCAACCACCTTTACCTGCTCGACACCAACGGCAAGCAACTGAAACAGGTCACCAAAGGACCGTGGGTGGTGCTCGACCTCGTGGGATTCTGCAAGAAACGCAACAGCATCATAATATTGTCCACCGAGGCCAGTCCCATACAGAACAATCTCTATGAGGTGAGCCTCGCAAACGGCAAGCGCACGCTGCTCGACAACGGACGTGGATGCCACGCCAACGTGTGGCAGGAAGACGGGAGACACTCCTCCATGCTCTCTGCATCGGGGATGAAAGCTTTCGACAACTTCACCGAACCTGACGTGCCACGGTGCATCGAACTGATCACTTTGGGTCAGAAGAAACGTGCCTCACTGTTCAACGCTCCTGACCCTTGGGAGGGATACGACGTGCCGGAATACAGCTGCGGCACCATAAAGGCCGCCGACGGCACCACCGACCTGTACTACCGCATGGTGAAACCCACCAATTTCAACCCTTCAAAAAAATACCCCACCGTGATATACGTCTATGGCGGTCCTCACGCTCGCAACGTGGAGGCGCGATGGCACTACTACTCTCGCGGGTGGGAGACATACATGGCTCAGAAGGGCTATCTGCTCTTCATCCTCGACAACAGGGGAAGCAAGGACCGTGGCCGCGACTTCGAACAGGTCACTTTCCGACAATTGGGACAAGTGGAGATGGCCGACCAGATGAAGGGTGTGGAATACCTGAAGTCATTGCCTTACGTGGATGCCGACCGCATTGGCGTGCACGGATGGAGCTACGGCGGGTTCATGACCATCAGCCTGATGACCAACCATCCCGACGTCTTCAAGGTGGGTGTGGCCGGTGGACCTGTCATCGACTGGAAATGGTATGAGGTGATGTACGGCGAGCGTTACATGGACACCCCGCAGACCAACCCTGAAGGCTACGAGAAGACTTCGCTGCTGCGCCAAGCCAAGAACCTGAAGGGCAAGTTGCAGATAATACAAGGTCTCAACGACAAGACCGTGGTGCCTCAGCATTGCCTGTCGTTCATCGAGGCTTGCATCCAAGCTGGCACTCAGCCCGACTTCTTCACATACCCCAGCGAGCCTCACAACATGAGGGGGCGCAAGAGCGTACACCTGCATGAGCGCATCACGCAGTATTTCGAAGACTACCTGAAGGACAAGTAACAAGATAAACTACAGATTCATGAACATACTCCTATTAGGAAGCGGAGGGCGCGAGCATGCCCTCGCATGGAAAATCGCACAAAGCGACAGAGTGGAAAGACTTTACATCGCTCCTGGCAATGCCGGCACGTCGGGTGTCGGTGAGAATGTGGCCATCAAGGCCGACGACTTCGAGGCACTGAAGGATTTTGCAGCCAGCCATGACGTAGACATGGTGGTGGTGGGTCCGGAAGACCCGCTGGTGAAGGGCATCAGCGACAATTTCGCCGCCGACAGCCGCACCGCCAACATACCGGTCATTGGCCCATCTGCCAAAGGTGCCATGCTCGAGGGAAGCAAAGACTTCGCCAAAGGCTTCATGCAGCGACACAACATCCCCACGGCAAGATACCAGACTTTCGACGGCAACTCTCTCGACGAGGGCATCGCTTTCCTTGAGACTCTGCAACCGCCATACGTGCTGAAGGCCGACGGACTGTGTGCCGGCAAGGGCGTGCTGATACTCCCCACTCTCGAAGAGGCAAAGACACAGCTGCGCGAAATGCTCGGCGGCATGTTCGGCAACGCCTCCGCCCGGGTGGTGATAGAGGAATTCCTCAGCGGCATAGAGTGCTCTGTCTTCGTGCTCACCGATGGACGCCACTACCAATTGCTGCCCGAGGCCAAAGACTACAAGCGCATCGGGGAGCATGACACTGGTCCCAACACCGGCGGCATGGGCAGCGTGACTCCCGTGCCTTTCGCAACAAAAGAATGGATGAAGAAGGTGGAAGACCGCATCGTGAGACCCACCGTGGAGGGCTTGGCATCTGAAGGCATCGACTATAAGGGATTCATCTTCTTCGGACTGATAAATGTTGGCGGCGACCCAATGGTGATAGAATACAACTGCCGCATGGGCGACCCCGAGACCGAGAGCGTGATGCTTCGCCTGA